>BLLV01000037.1 GCA_011959205.1 Bacteroidaceae bacterium | reverse complement strand
TCTTTATCCTCCTTATTCTGTGCCGATTCTCCCGGCCTCTTTTATGATTGCGTCCCGGAACCCTTTCAGGTGCCGGACTTCCTTTTTCACAGAGGAAAGCTCCGACCGGAGCTCCCCCACTGTTTCAATCAGCCTGCCTCTCTCCATGACCAGGGAATAGAGAATGTTAATCCCCTCCATTCCCAGCTTCTTATAAATCCCCGCTATCTGGTCCGTTCCGGTGATTGCGTCCGTATTCATGTAGACCAGCTCTATTTTCCGGTACTCTTCATCTGTCACCTGCCGACCGGCAGCATGTTCAAATTCAAGCCGGTACATAGGTTTTCCCCCTGGAAATAATACTGCTTATGATAGATACCGGCAGCGTACTCTCCACTCTGCCCTCAGGGAAGTCAAATTCGACAACTGCCGCCCTGCCATTCTCCCCAACCCTGACCACGGTTCCCGGAGTACCGATATCCGCAATCTTTACTATGTATCCCTGTTTTACTTTCATCTTGCGCCTCCTTTACCTCTCCGTGTACCGGAGATAATTCATATCATCAAACCTGGCACCGTCAACCGCCTCCGGATTTTCAAAGTCTGAATACTCAACCTCTGCATATGTATCCGGGAGACCGCCCTGGTATCCGTCCTCGTCCTCTTCTTCATCATCACAGAAAATGTCAGCGTTCATAATCATAGCGTCATAGACTTCTCCGCTCACCTGGCCGCTACCGTACAGATCGGCCGCTCTCTTAAAATATTCGTTTCTCTTCATGACCTACCTCCTCTCCTTTTGCCCTCGTTACCTCCGGGGCGGGAATGATTTCTGTTTAGTCGTTATCTTCCAGTATCAGCAGTATTCCGTTTATTGCATATGGGAGATCGAACGGAATTGTTTTACTTTCATTAACCTTATCAAACATTGCATTGATTCCGGCTATCTGCCAGTCCTCCACTTCGTTCTCTTTATCCCTGATAAACTTCGCCGCCTTGACAGAGGCTTTCATGCAACTTTTCATACATTCCACATTTCCGGTGGAACAATCAACCATGAGCATCTGCTTTTCCGGCTCTTTTGCACAGGCTTTTTCAAATTCTTCTCTGACTTTCCGCCCCTGTTCTTCCTGGTCTAACATTTCCTCTGCGAACCATGCCGTCAGCCGGTGGATTCTTTTAAGGACCTTTCCTCGTTCCTCTGCATTGGGAACTTCTTTTTCCTCCTGAACCGGCTCTGCTTCAATCCAAACATTGATAGTCCGGTTTCCGTCTTTCAGATTTACTTCCAGTCGGTCGTTCAGGTCACAGATATAATCGTAGTAGTGTCCGTCTGCTGTACTTCTGTAGACCGGATAACCTGCCCTTTGGCTCCCCTCTTCGTCCTTTTCATAGTCTGTAGGAAAAATCCCGTTTACGATTTCCCATGCCTCTTTATAGTTCTTAACCTTTATCATGGTGCATCCTCCTGACTTCATTTTTATGTGTTTCTCTTTTCTTTATCTTAATTATAACTCATTTATATGAGTATTGCAAGTATTATATTTGCATTTTGAATATTTTTTTACAACAAAAAAGCACCCATTTTCAGGGTGCCTCTCCGACCGAAAAATACATTTATTCAGTTTTTCTAACCAGCTCAAATCTATATCCCATGGCCGCAATCACATTTTCCAGATCGTCAAAATACATATTCCTCGCTCTGGACGCCGCCGCTATAAACTTTTCTATCTCAAATTCAGCAGGGCTACCGTCCTCATGGACGATATTCAAATCAAAGCCAAAGGCGGAAAAGATAGGCAACATCTTGTGGAATCTCGAACTGCCCTTATTCAACTTATCCCACAAAGCCTGACGGCTACATCCGACCACTGCGGCCGCCTCTTCCTGTGTCATGCCCTGCCCCTCGATATACTTTACGATAGAATCAACCGCTCTCATAGTGAACGCCTCCTTTTTTATAATCTTATCACGTTTTAGCCTCCCTTTTCAATAATTCATCCGCCTTTTTCGCTTTCCTGAAATCATTAAACATTCTGGTATACATGTAACTTTTATCAAAGATATTGTTTACCGCTGTATACAATATAGG
>BLLV01000036.1 GCA_011959205.1 Bacteroidaceae bacterium | reverse complement strand
TCACTTTCGCATATTAACATAACATACCCACAGGGTTTTAGCACTGATCCCCAATAAGCGCTATATCCTGAGGAATACAAAGACCATGATTCCTAATCACTTCCATAGCGGCAAATGCCAATGTATCATTCATGGCAAGAATGGCATCGGGAGGCTCTGGAAGTGACAGTAAAGACTCAGTAGCTATTTTTCCCTCTTCAAAATCAATTTTCCGACACACCACCAAATCTTTCTCAATAGGTATCTTATTTTCCCTCAACGCTTCAAGGTACCCATGTTTTCTCTTTCTTACTATATCCAGATGGTTTGCACCACCGATAAAAGCAATCCGTTTGCTTCCATGATCCAACAAGTGCTGTGTCGCCACCTGAGCGGAATATACCCCATCGGCCACTACCGTAGAAAAACGTTCGGGCATACAAACACGGTCAAATAAAACAAGCGGCATATTCATTTCATCCAAACTCAACCAATGAGCATAATCTGTTGTTTCTTGAGACAAACACCCTATAATGCCTTCCACATGCATATTGACCAAATTCTCAATATTTCTTTTCTCATGGTCGTATGACTCATGGGAAGTTGTGATGATAACAAAATAGCCGTTTGCTATAGCGGTATCTTCTATACCACTCAAAATAGACGCAAAGAAATGAGTAACAATATCAGGCACAATTACTCCAATGATACGGGGAGTATTTTTCCGGAGACTCATGGCAAAAGGATTGGGATGATAATTCATCTCTTTTGCCAATTTTTGAGCTTTAACACAAAGCTCCCGGCTGATTTCCGGACTATTTTTCAAGGCACGCGACACTGTAGGTATGGATACGCCTAATATCTGTGCCAAATCTTTCAATGAAGTACGTCTTGATTCTGCCATATCAATGCTGTAAACAGTGATTCATCTACAAAGAAAGCATATTCTCGCCAATATGCACGCAAAGAAAGCATTTTTTCAACCATTAACATCAGGAATTCTTTCTCCTGATACAGGTACCTCTCCCCCATTCACGGAATATACATACCATACAACAGCTCTTTGCTAGGCATTTATGCAATAAATACTCCTTTCAAATTTGGCATAATGCCATGAATCCACTACATTTGTCCCATATCATAAAGTTAGAATTATGCAAGATATAATAAACGGACGTTGCGGTTGGTGCGGAACAGACGAATTGTATGTGAAATACCATGACCAAGAGTGGGGAAAATTAGTAACCGATGACAAGAAGCTGTTCGAGTTTCTCGTATTGGAAAGTGCCCAAGCAGGACTAAGCTGGATAACGATTCTTAGAAAAAGAGAGGGATATCGTAAAGCCTTTTGTAATTTTGATGCCGAATTGGTGGCACAAATGACCGATGAAGACGTTGAGCGGCTAATGCAGTTTGAGGACATTGTAAGAAACCGCCTGAAAATCAAATCGACAATCACAAATGCGAAACTATTCCTTGCCATACAAAAGGAATTCGGCAGTTTTTATAATTACACCCTGTCATTCTTTCCCGACAAAAAGCCGATTATCCACACATTCCGGTCATTGAGCGAGATTCCGGTATCCTCCCCCGAATCCGACGCCATGAGTAAAGATATGAAAAAACGAGGTTTCAAGTTCTTCGGAACTACAATTTGTTACGCCCATTTGCAAGCATCAGGTTTTATCAACGATCATCTGACAGACTGTATTTGCCGGAAAGTCCCACAACAGAGTTTTTAAATTCCAAGAAGAGGAAACATTCGGACTGCCCCTAAAAAGTTTCAGCAATAAAAAGAAAAATGCCTGCAACATTTTGATTTGCAGGCGATAAAGAATTACTCTTGTACTCGAAGCGGGACTTGAACCCGCACAGCCGCAATAGCCAAGGGATTTTAAGTCCCTCGTGTCTACCGATTCCACCATTCGAGCATCCTCGACGAGAGAGAGCGGAAAACGAGACTCGAACTCGCGACCCTAACCTTGGCAAGGTTATGCTCTA
>BLLV01000035.1 GCA_011959205.1 Bacteroidaceae bacterium | reverse complement strand
CAATATTATATTGTGTAACCGCTTCCGGTCCTTGAACTCTCGACAAGATAATATTGACAAACTGAAAAATGAACAACATAGAAACCATAATAGCAAAAAATTGTCCACCTAGTCCCAAAATATTCCGTGTCAAAGGAAAATGGATATCACGTAATGAAGGAGCCACTAAACAGTATCTTTTATCATGAAACATAATAGCAGAAACAATGATTACCAGTATACAAGGTACACCCGAAAATGCAAAAGCCAACGCACTCAAACTTCCTGAAGTCGTCTTTGTTAATATATAAATACAGACAAATGCTAACACTTGTCCGCTTGTCTGTAATAGCGAAGCTAAAGCAGGCTTTTGATCAGCCAGCAGCATCGTTGTAAAGACACTTGCCACAATGTTCAGACAAAAGAAACAGGCCAACAAACCGAAAACCACAGTTAGTTCATCCTTATAAACAGGATCAATATTTAAAATACGACTCCAATCCAAATAATTATTCACCACCAAGGTTATCAATAAAATTACGGAAAAGAGCAAGAAGAGCACTGCGTACGTAGTACTGACATATTCTTTTGCCAACTTCATATCCCCTTTCGCTTTAGCCTCGGCAAAACGATTACGAAATCCATGCGCAAAACCCAAATCAAAATAAGACAGCCAAGCGATGATAGAACTCAATGTCAGCCAAATGCCATATTTCGTAGGATTGACATAACCGATGGTCAAGGGAACCACCTGCAAGGAAACCAAAATGCTGACACATTTCAAGACCAACGAAACAGCGATGTTTTTCTTCACCGCAACACTACGCTCATTCCCCTTAGTGAAATAAGCATTAACTTTATCTTTTATATACTGGAACTTCATACATTTATGATATGTATCACTGGCAAGATATATAATCTTACACCTGTAACTTTAGTAATCTTACACCCCACACATTACTAATCTTTCAAACATCCTGTTCTTTTCCGAAAAGAACAAGGTCTTTAAAAAAAAGAACAAGACGTTTTCATTAAAAGAACAAGAGCTTTTTAAAATTTGACCTGTTGTTTTTTCCATAATGGCATCTACATGCCGAACCG
>BLLV01000034.1 GCA_011959205.1 Bacteroidaceae bacterium | reverse complement strand
CTGGTGCGCCAGTATTATGAACAAGGTGCCCATGTGTTGCTGATTGATACGGGTAATTCATACGAAGGTCTTTGCAACCTTATCCACAACCGTACTCACGGTGAGGATGGAATCTACTACACCTACACAGAAGACAACCCCATATCTTTCAATCCGTTCTACACGGATGACGGTGTTTTCGATGTCGAGAAAAAGGACAGTATCAAGACGTTGCTCTTGACGCTCTGGAAGTCAGAGGACGACAGAGTAACAAAAACGGAGAGCGGTGAGCTTGGCTCGGCATTGTCAATGTTCCTTGACAAGATGCGAAACGACCCTGATATTGTTCCATGCTTCAACTCGTTCTACGAGTTCATGCGTGATGAATACCGTGCTGAAATGGCACAGCGTCCTATCCCTATCTATAAACAGGACTTCGATATAGATAATTTCCTGACTACGCTGCGCCAGTATTATCACGGCGGTCGTTTCGACTTCCTGCTCAATTCCAAAGAGAATATCGACCTGCTCAACAAGCGGTTTGTAGTCTTTGAAATTGATGCTATCCGCGACAATAAAGACCTTTTCCCTGTGGTAACGATTATCATCATGGAGGCTTTCATCAACAAGATGCGAAGGCTCAAAGGTATCCGCAAAGTACTTATCTGCGAGGAAGCATGGAAGGCACTTTCGACCGCTAACATGGCTGAATACATGAAGTATATGTTTAAGACGGTCAGAAAGTATTTCGGTGAGGCTGTGGTGGTTACGCAGGAGGTTGACGACATAATATCGTCGCCGATTGTCAAGGAAACCATCATCAACAACTCCGACTGCAAGATTCTCCTTGACCAGCGCAAGTACATGAACCGTTTCGACCAGATTCAGGAGCTGCTCGGTCTGACCGACAAGGAGAAGGCTCAGATACTCTCCATAAACATGGCTAACAATCCGAACCGCCTCTATAAAGAGGTGTGGATTGGTTTAGGCGGCACTCAATCCGCCGTCTATGCCACGGAGGTGTCGATGGAGGAATATCTCTGCTATACAACCGAGGAAACGGAGAAAGTGCAGGTGTTGAACAAAGCCCGGCAACTCGGTGGCAGCGTAGAGGCGGCAATTCGATTGCTCGCCAATGAAAGAAGGGAGGGTGCCATATGAAGATACCCAAATTCTTTCATCCGATTCTCGGAGTGCTGACAGGCTTTATTCTCTTCCTCGCCGGTATTGCAATTCTGACGATAGTCTTTGTCGGAATGGTCAAGGCCGCCAATTACGCCGCACCATACTTTGCGGAGTTCGTTAAAGGTTTCCATCTTCTAATCCACAGAATATTGTCGTTATGAAAATTGCAATAACTATCGTGAAGGTACTAATGGCAATCACTTTCGGACTGATAGCCGGACTTGCAGT
>BLLV01000033.1 GCA_011959205.1 Bacteroidaceae bacterium | reverse complement strand
GAAACAAAAAAGAACCGCAAGTGTATGGAAGAAGCGTTGGCGAAAAGAAATATGGAAGGCATCACGGCAATGGCTCATAAACTATTGCCACTGTTCACCATGCTGGGTGCCACCCGTTGCATCCCCGCACTGACATGGATGGAACAAAGACGAGGCACGACCGAAGTCAGCGAAGAAGCGGTGGAAAAAACAATCCTTATAGTAAAAGAAATAGAAAAAGTGATTGACGAGGCACAAAAGCAGGCCGAAAGTCCGGAGAATGGATGAAGAATTAAGCCCTGTTAAGTTAAAAGGTATTAGAATCAAACTCCGAGTTTCGGCACACCGTAAAAAATACTTATTTTTGTACGAATAAAAAATACATAAAGATGCCACATTCCATTCTGATAGTAGAAGACGACCTGACTTTTGCCACCATGTTGAAAACCTGGTTAGGTAAAAAAGGATTTTCGGTTGATACAGCAAGCAGTAACGCGCGCGCACGCAAACAACTGACCACACAACCATACGATCTTGTTTTGTCCGATCTGCGCCTGCCCGACCAAGATGGTATCCTCTTGCTTTCATGGATGAAAGAACAGGAACACAACATCCCACTCATCATTATGACAGGCTATGCCGACATCCAGAGCGCCGTACAAGCCATAAAACATGGAGCCAGTGATTACATCTCGAAACCGGTACAACCGGATGAGTTGCTGAAGAAAATTAATGAAGCATTGCAAAACAGAGCTTTACCCACACCAGCAGAAATAGAAAAGAACACAGTCGCGCCCAAAGCATCCAACAAGAGCAAAGCCGTTCCCCACCATGCAACCGTTCCTCCCTCTAATTTTCTGGAGGGGGAAAGCGAGGCGGCGCGTCAACTCTACAATTATGTAAGTTTGGTAGCCCCCACCCCCATGTCCGTACTGATAAATGGTGCCAGCGGAACAGGCAAAGAATATGTGGCACACCGTATCCATCAGCTAAGCAAACGGGCGGACAAGCCGTTCATTGCCATAGACTGCGGCTCCATTCCCAAAGAACTGGCGGCTTCCGAATTTTTCGGTCATATAAAAGGCTCCTTCACAGGGGCATTAAACGACAAAACAGGAGCATTCGTTGAAGCCAACGGAGGTACTTTGTTCCTGGATGAAATAGGCAACTTAAGTTATGAAGTACAGATACAGTTACTCCGTGCTTTGCAGGAAAGACGCATCCGTCCGGTCGGCTCCAATAAAGAGATAGAGGTAGATGTGCGACTGGTCAGCGCTACCAATGAGAACCTGCAACAGGCTATTGAAAAAGGAAATTTCCGCGAAGATCTTTACCACCGCATCAATGAATTCACCCTTCGCATGCCAGCATTGAAAGAACGGCAGGAAGATATTCTACTATTCGCCAATTTCTTCTTGGATCAAGCAAACAGGGAACTAGACCGCCACCTAATAGGGTTTGATGCCGCTGCTAGCCAAGCTTTACAAACATATTCATGGCCCGGAAATCTGCGGCAATTGAAAAACATTGTAAAACGTGCCACGTTGCTAGCGCAAAGTAACTTTATCACCCTTGCCGAACTAAGTTATGAGTTGCAGGAACGCGTCATGCCCACCGGTCAGACGTTCAGCTTGCATGATGAAGCGGCGGAAAAGAAACGTATCCTTGAGGCATTGAAGCAGACAGGAAACAATAAAAGTAAAGCCGCCATCTTATTAGGCATAGACCGGAAGACTTTATATAACAAATTGAAACTGTACAATATTCAATAACTTTACCAACAAGAATCCGCGTTGTACCGTGAGGCTGGGTCTCTGCTATTTCAGTCCGGCTCCAGCCTCATAGTCCATAAACTCATCTTATCCTGCCGATGATGTGGAATAATTCCACAAAGCGTTCCCCATATTCCACACTTATCCCCATATCACATCCATTCGAACAAGAAAACGAACACTGATTATCAATCATATAGAAAAAAATCTATTTTCTGGCACAGATATTGTCCTTTTGTTACCAGAGAAAACAAAACAACATAGTATTAACGTAAAAACCTACAATTATGAAAAAATTATTTGTTGCAGTAGCATTGGTAATGGGATTAGGAACATCTGTAGCATTCGCCGACAACTTTATGGTAGTGGCCTCTGAAACCATAACTATGACTAATGATTTCACCCCTATTGAAGTGAAAGACCTTCCGGCTGCCGTGCAGGAAGCTATCACAAAAAACTATGCAGAATCTACTATCAAAGAAGCTGCCGTAGAAGTTAAAGAAGACGGAACTAAAACCTACAAGGTTGTTTTAACCGATAAAGAGGGAACTGAAAGCACTGTACTTTTCAGCGAAAGCGGAGAAGTTTTGAAGTAAATGAAAGATGCCTGAAAGTAAGAAAAGGGAATGCTGTGAAGCACTCCCTTTTTGTTTTTTATCTTTATCTTCAGTCTATCTCAAAAGCCGTTCCACAAGTTACCTTCGGGCACCGGTGCCGTCAGCCGGATCTCTTCCTTCGACACAGGATGAACGAACTGCACCATCCGGGCATGCAGACAGATACTGCCATCCGGATTGGAACGTGAAGAGCCATATTTCAAGTCTCCTTTAATGGGGCATCCCATCTTGGCCAGCTGGCAACGGATCTGATGATGCCTTCCGGTTTTCAGGTCCACCTCCAATAAATAGTAATTCTGAGAATGGCCGATCAGCTTATAATGAAGTACAGCTTTCTTGGAATTCTTTACTTCCTTATCGTATGCATAAGACTTGTTCTGTTTCTCGTTACGCACCAGGTAGTGGACCAGCTCCCCCTCCGTTTCCTTGGGGCACTCTTTCACGATGGCCCAATAGGTCTTTTTCACCTCTCCGTTACGGAACATCTCATTCAGTCTGGGCAATGCCTTGCTCGTTTTGGCAAACACCACCAACCCGCTGACGGGACGATCCAAGCGATGGGTCACCCCAATGAAAACATTACCCGGCTTATGATATTTCTCTTTCAGGTATTGTTTCACCATCTCCGACAAAGGAGTGTCACCGGTCTTGTCTCCCTGAACGATTTCAGAAGAAGTCTTATTGACTACAATAATATGATTATCCTCGTAAACGACTGTCATATTACATGTTCATACCGCCGTCAACCTGGATCACCTGTCCTGACACATACGAAGACATATCAGAAGCCAGGAAAGTAGCCACATCCGCCACATCTTCAGGAGTACCTCCACGACGCAAAGGAATCTTCTTGGCCCACTCAGCCTTTACTTCGTCAGACAATTTGGCTGTCATATCCGTAATAATGAATCCCGGAGCGATAGCGTTGGCACGGATACCGCGGGAACCCAGTTCCTGAGCGATGGATTTAGCCAGACCGATCATACCGGCTTTTGAAGCAGAATAGTTACATTGACCGGCATTTCCGTGAACACCTACTACGGAAGCCATATTGATAATACTTCCACCCTTCTGGCGCATCATGATCGGAGTACATGCGTGGATAAAGTTGAAGGCAGACTTCAGGTTCACAGCGATTACCGCATCCCACTGCGCCTCGCTCATGCGCATCATCAAACCATCTTTGGTGATACCGGCATTGTTCACCAGAATATCAATAGAGCCGAAATCATCCTTAATCTGATTGACCACTTTCTCCGTATCCTCAAAATTCGCAGCGTTAGAAGCGTAACCTTTCACCTTTACACCCAATGCAGCGATTTCTTTTTCTGTATTCTGGCCGTTTTCATCAATTACCAAGTCTGTAAAAGCGATATTTGCTCCTTCCGCAGCAAACTTCAACGCAATCGCCTTACCAATACCACGAGCGGCACCTGTCACAATCGCAGTCTTTCCTGTTAATAATCCCATAATTTCTGATTTTATAATTATAAAGTTAATTTTATTCTTTATTCTGTTCTTTACGTCCCAATGCGCCAAACACGATTTTTGCCACATATGCCCATCCTGTCTCATCGTCCAGTTCCTCGCCTATCTGGCCACGTATATAAGGTGCTTCAATGCCCTTCACGCAATAGTGCACAATGTCTGCCACAATATCCACATTGTCTATATCAAAAATTCCCTTTTCCTTTCCTTCCATCAACACCTGCCGGAACAGTTTGGTTTCCGTCCGGTCAAAATTCTTCCGCACCGCCTCTACTCTCCATATATCACGGAAAAAGCCGGCACGCAAAGTCCCGTTCCTGAACACCACCATCTTGATAGAGTCCAGATGCGTTTCTATCAGTCGCAGTATCTTTGTATCAGGAGCCAGATTCTCACCGGCCACTTTCTCCATAGCACCCGACAGCATCTCCAATTCCGACTCCACCACTGCCATATAGATGTCTTCCTTGCTCTTGAAATACGTATAGAGCGTGCGCCTTCCTTTCTTGGAAGCCACCGCTATATCATTCATCGTAGTATCATCTACCCCGTTCTTCGCAAAAAGCTGACGGGCGACGTCTACCAATTTAGCCCTAGTCTTTGATACTGCCATATAAGTTCAATTGCACATTACATATATATGTAAGCAAAATTACATTATTTCTTTGTACCACACAAACAAATAATGTATAATCTTAAAGAGAATATTAATTAACATATTCAACAGGTTCTATGAATCAATCAGTTACATAAAATATTCATCTAATTTCAAAAAAAGAAATACAAAACATTTGGAGATTCAAAAAAAAGCTGTACCTTTGCAACCGTAATCGAAACACAAAACATCGCGGAGTGGAGCAGTTGGTAGCTCGTTGGGCTCATAACCCAAAGGTCGTCTGTTCGAGTCAGGCCTCCGCAACCAAACAGGGAGTAAAAGATTAAAAATTATCTTTTACTCCATATTTTTTTAATAGGTCAAAAACAATTTTTCGATCACCCGGACGATATACATGCACAAAAATATATCTAACCCAAATAAGATTGGCTTAGTCTTGTTTCTAACAGGCTTACTTTCGAGCCAGTTCCCTACTTTCTGCTGTGCATTATCATTATAACCTATCCCAAAAACAAGAAAAAAATTAACCATTAATAATAATGATATGAAAAGAATTATTTTATTACTTAGCATGTGCTTCCTTATTGGAGAACTTGCTGCCCGGGAATTAAACAAGGCGTTTCAACTACTCCCTCAGCCACAGTCCATCGAACTAACCGAAGGAAAAGGAATCAATTATTTGGAATTATCCTATATTCAGCCCATAGATCAGGCTTCCATCCCTCCATTAGGAGATATGCTCAACAGGCTTCCCCATTTTTCCCGCGTAGGAAAACCTGTCCGGCTTCAACTCACCGACCAGCATGTCCCCTCCTCTCCCGAAGGATACACAATGGAAATCAACAGCCAAGGAGTCTGCATCTCTGCCCGAACTATGACGGGGATCTTCTACGGTTGCCAGACGTTGGAACAACTAATGGAAGATAGTCGGGATTTCAATCTACCCATTCCGGCCATGCAAATCACCGATTATCCGGCCATTTCCTATCGCGCTGTACATTTTGATGTAAAACATCATTTAGACCGCATAGAGTATTATTACCGGGAAATAGACAAACTAGCCCAATACAAAATCAATGCAATCATCTGGGAATTGGAAGACAAACTCCGCTATACCCGGCGCCCCGAAATAGGTGCCCCCAATGCCATTAGTAAACAGGAAATGCAGGCTATATGTCGCTATGCTAAAGAACGGAACATTGAAATAAGCCCCTTGGTCCAAGGACTGGGACACGCCTGTTTCATTTTAAAACATCATTGGGAATTACGTGAAAACCCAAACAGTGACTGGGAATTTTGTCCGTCCGATCCCCGCACTTATGATTTGCAATTCGACCTTTACCGGGATGCTATCGAAGCCATGCCTTATGGTAAATATTTACATGTAGGAGGAGATGAGATTACTGCCATCGGCATAGACCAACGTTGTAAAGCTACCGGAAAAACTCCTTTTGAGCTACAAATGACTTGGTTAAAAAAAGTATGCGATTTTGCAACAGCCCATGACCGCATTCCCATCTTCTGGGATGACATGCCATTAAAATACGGCGGAGTATGGAATTTAATCAACAGTACTGAAAACAATGAGGAGATTGCTGCAAAATGGAATGATAAAAAGCTGAATGAAAGCATCGAGTTATTCCCCAAAGAATGTGTGTACATGCGATGGAATTACAGAGATGCCACTAAACCAGGACATCAGCGCATCTTACAATGGTATCATGACAAAGGACTGAAAGTGATGGGAGCTACTGCTGCCGCCTATGGAGATTCTCCATTTATACCTCGTGAAAACTCACTGGCAGGCTATATCAAAGGATTTAGTGAATTGGTTGCTCAAAACCACTTGGAAGGAATTCTGGCTACCGCATGGGACGATGGTTCCCCACACTCCGAAACAGTATGGCGTGGATACATCGCACAAGGAGAGTATGGCTGGAATCCCACAGCGCGATCTGTCGAAGCTTTCAAGGTAGCACATGCCCAACGAGAATTTGGTTTCCCCCCTAACGACAACCGTATGAATTTTCTGGATGAATTGGAACAGGAAGCATTTTTCTTCGATGATGCCTTGGTCAATTCAGGAAGACGTAACCCGGCATGGGGAACTACTGATTTCACCTTGATCACTCTACCCAGCCAAAACGAACCAGGGACATGGAGCCGCACCTATCAATCTAAAATCGCCCAAGCAAAAATAGAGCAGAAACGATATGAAAAGATATGCCAAGGCATAAAAGAAGCCAAACAACATGCTTTGCGCAATCGCTACACATTAGAAATATACGAACAGACCAACCATCTGTTCAACTTCCCCACCCGCTTGATTTTGGCATTGCATGAGTATGATACCGCTAAACATGAAAAAGACAAACAAACAGCATTACAACAAATAAATGAAGTCTGTGACTACTTTTCAACCATGAGAAATCAGTTGGAAGAGGTCTATTCACAAACGCGTTTCATGGAGCAACCCGACGGCTACATTGCCGACCAGAACCATCATAATCATCTTGCAGCCAAGAGTAACAATAGCGACTGGTGGTATTATTACGAAATCCCAATGGTAAGAAAAACAAGAGCATGGATAAATTCTTTAATTGTTCCGCATAAATCCGACCATTAAAAAGAGTCAAATGAAATTTTAAAATAAGAAATGAAAGAAACCTTATAAAAACAACTTTTTATGAAGCAACGTGTTTTATCTTATCTCATCGCTTTGGTGCTATTCCCTTTTTATGAGGTGCAGGCAGCTTATCAGCCCGAGTTCTCTACCGCAGGTTTCTGCGAACTGAAAAACTCCGGACGTGAAGTCCATTCCATGAATCCGGCATGGCGGCTCCATAAAGGAGCCGCCACCGGTGCGGAAACTCCTGACTTTAACGACCGGGACTGGAGGGTTGTCTCACTGCCCGATGGCATTGAATATGTACCAAGTGAGGCTAGTGGATGTATCAACTATCAAGGTGAAGTATGGTACCGCAAGCATTTCACTCCGGCAAAAACACTGAAAGGCAAAAAACTTTTCTTGCATTTCGAAGCTATCATGGGTAAAAGCAAAGTTTTCGTAAACGGTAATTTGTTGGCGGAGCACTTTGGCGGTTACCTACCTGTAGTCGTTGATGTTACCGACGTACTGAATTGGGGAACGGACAATGTGATAGCCGTATGGGCAGACAATAGTAATGATCCCAACTATCCTCCGGGCAAAGCACAGGATGTATTGGATTACACCTACTTTGGCGGCATCTACCGTGATTGTTGGCTGATTGCTCATAATCCGGTCTTCATCACTGACCCCAATTTTGAAAATGAAACAGCAGGCGGTGGGCTTTTCGTGGCATACGATAAAGTATCCGACACATCTGCCGAAATCTTGTTGAAGACGCATGTACGAAATGATAGTAAAGAAAACTTCACAGGCGTAGTAGAATATGAATTGCAACAGCCCAATGGCAAACAGGTTGCATTTCTGAATGATAAGATCCAAGTACGTTCTGGTAAGGCTATAACCTCCAAAGACAAAATAACCTTAAAATCTCCTCTATTATGGAGTCCGGAAGCTCCCACTTTATATAACCTGATTGTCCGCATCCGGGACAATCAGGGGAATATAGTGGACGGCTACCGTCGCCGCATCGGCATCCGCAGCGTAGAGTTCAAAGGCAAGGACGGATTCTGGCTGAACGGCAAGCCCTATCCCGCTCCGCTGATCGGCGCCAACCGCCATCAGGATTTCGCCGTGGTAGGCAATGCCGTAGCCAACAGCATCCATTGGCGCGATGCCAAGAAACTGCGCGATGCGGGCCTGAAAATCATCCGCAACGCCCACTGCCCCCAAGACCCCGCCTTTATGGACGCATGTGACGAACTGGGCCTGTTCGTCATTGTAAACACACCGGGATGGCAATTCTGGAATGATGCTCCCGAATTTGCACAACGGGTCTATAGCGATATCCGCAACCTGGTACGGCGTGACCGCAATCACCCCTGTGTGTGGTTATGGGAGCCTATCTTGAATGAAACCTGGTATCCGGCGGACTTTGCCAAGAATACCCTCGGCATTGTCAATCAAGAATACCCTTATCCCTATTGCTACTCCGGTTGCGACAGCGAAGCACGGGGACATGAGGTATATCCGGTACTCTTTACGCATCCGGCCAACGCGGACAAGGAGTGGGCCATCAAGAGCCTCGATCCTAAAATAACCTATTTCACCCGCGAGTGGGGAGATAATGTGGACGACTGGAACTCGCACAACTCTCCCAGCCGTGTGGCACGTAATTGGGGAGAACAGGCTATGCTTATCCAAGCACAGCATTATGCTGCCCCCAGTTACCCTTTTACCTGTTATGAGGTACTCTACCGTACCCCACGCCAACACATAGGCGGCTGTCTGTGGCACTCGTTCGACCATCAGCGCGGCTATCATCCCGATCCATTTTATGGCGGTGTAATGGATGTATTCCGCCAGCCCAAATACTCTTATTATATGTTCAAAGCCCAACGTTCGCCCGAAAAACAAGACCGCCTTTTCGAAACAGGACCAATGGTGTACATCGCCCATGAAATGACTCCCTTCTCACCTAAAGATGTAACCGTCTATTCCAATTGTGACGAAGTACGGCTTACGTATAATAAAAATGGAAAGACCTGGACATATAGCAAATGGAGCACTAAAGAAAAAATGCCCTCACCCGTCGTCACATTCAAAGATGTGTACGATTTTATGATAGATAAGGAAAAATCGCGGAAGAAGAAACAGGATGAAATATTCCTCCGTGCTGAAGGCATCATAGGCGGAAAAGTAGTTGCCACACACGAAGTACGACCGGCTAGGCGCCCCGAAAAATTATTGCTCTGGGTTGACAACGAAAATACCGACTTAAAAGCCGATGGTTCCGACTTTGTAACCGTGGTGGCTGCCATAACCGATAAAAACGGAAACATCAAGCGCCTGAACAACTATTATGTGAAATTCCATGTAGAAGGAGAAGGACGCATTTTGGGCGGAGCGAATATACTGGCCAATCCGACTCCGGTAAAATGGGGAACAGCCCCTGTGCTGATACAATCTACCCTGAAACCGGGTAAAATCAAAATCACTGCCAGCGTATTGTTCGAAGGTTCGCAAATGCCTGCCAGCACTGTTTTGGAATTAGAAAGTAAACCGGCAGCTCATCCTCTCATCTACACCGAAAGTGAAGCTGCGCTGATTCCCATGAACAGCGACTCACCTTTTGGACAACCAAACACCAAATCGATTTTCGAAATAGAACAGGAATGTCTACTGAAAGAACAAAATGCACTAAAGTTAAAAGAAGTAGAGCAACAACAAGAAGAATTCGGTGAAAAGAAGTAGCCGTTGCTGCACTAATATCATGAACGGGAAATAAATGCTTCCCGTTCATTCACTCCCTTGCATTTCATCCCTATTTGACTCTTATTCCCCTAATTTATCGAAAAAAAATCAGCTTTCGCCGAATAGATTAGAAAAATCGGCCGAGAACATTTACCTTTGCTACCTAAATTAAATAATAAATACCACAAAAGTTTTAATCATAAAACAGCAAAACAAAAACAATGATGAAAAAAACAACAACTATTCTTTGTTTAGGCATCGCCTTATGCTTGTTGGGGTGCAGCGATGATGACGATCAAGTTACGATAACCTCCACCGTTCCTTTTTCTCTCACAGCATCACTATCCCCCCGTTCTTCGGATGTAGAAGATGCAGGCATCCTGCAAGGTAACTGGGACAACAACAGCCAACTGGCCGTAATGAAAACCGGTTCCAGCGGTGTCCCCAAAAGCATTTTCACAAAAGAAGACAATGCTTCTGACACCTTTACGGGAAACCTTTCGACAAAGGTAAAGAATGACAATGAAATTGCTATATTTTACCCGGCGGCAGCCATCACCGCAACCAGCAGCGACACCCTGACCCAAACCCTCAACCTGAGCGGACAGGACGGAACCCTGGCAGGTATAACAAATTATGATTACTTGTGGGCAATGTGTAAAGCCGGCATGAATGAAACTTCAGGCTCTTCCGCCTGCGAAATGACCAGCTTGGTCACCATCGGTAAATTCCAGTTCACCGTCAACGGTGGTAGCCCTTTGAACAACATCACAAGAATTACCGTAACCGCCACCGCCGGAAACCTCTATTCCAGTGCCGTCATAAAATTAAAGAATGGAGAATTCAGCAGTACCCAAACAGGAAATATCACCATTAAAAATAAAACCGGAATTTCTGGAACTACCTACATCTCTTTCTTTCCTTCCGAAGCACAGTTGCATTTCACTCTCGTTACTACCAACGGTGAAGTGTACGAAACATCTACTTCGACAATCATAAAATTGGAAAAAGGCAAAATATACAAAGCTCCAACACTTGCTTGTACCCTCTTGCCCTCCGCCAAAGTAGGCGATTACTACTATAGCGACGCTACCTTCTCCAGCGAGAAGAATGAGAACAAAAGCTGCATCGGTATTGTCTATGCCTTGGATGATGCAGACGGCAATCTCTCGCCCACCCTGTCCACTTCTCCATTCGGACGCATCGTGGCATTGGGCGACAACCAATCCGGTACCAAATGGATCAGCAAAGCAGAAGATATAGAAGGCATTGAAAACTATACCACCGCAGATGGCACATTGACAACCGGTGTTCTTCCTTATTATAACGGAACCGCCGATTCTTTCTTCTCAGATAAAGACGAGGAACACATCAAGGGAACAACCATCAATGTTGAAACCGGACAACCTGCCACTTGGGTGCCAGAAGGAGCCATCAGCGACTTCAACGGAAAGGCCCACACCGCCTATCTCGGTAAAAGTTCTTCCAGCTACCCGGCAGGAGGCTACTGTTACCAATATAGTACCAGCGGCAAATCGGCAGGTGAATGGTATTTACCGTCGGCGGGCGAGTTGGCTTTGTTGTGGGAACTTCAAAAAACCGGAATCATTTGCAAAGATAAACAAGATTGTTTCAATGATTTCGCACGCAAGGGGTACTGGTCTTCTTCCGAACACTCGGCAGAATCTGCCTGGTATCTGAATTTCGTAAGTGGTGCGATAGTTGCCAACAGCAAAGCCAGCAACTACGCCACACGCCCTGTTGCACAATTTTAAAGTTCCAACAGGAGTGGGAGTGACAGCAACCCCGTTAAATGATTGAAAAATTAACTATAAGATCCGGTACATTTTACAATAAACCGGATCTTTCTTTTTTTACACATTTTTCATCTTTTCCTCTGCAAACCCAGACATCCTTATGTCAGTCCCATTCGAACTTCCATGAAAATACCATTTTTCCCATATAAAGCTCCGGAGCTACTGCCAGCATTTGCATTTTTTCCAAAGAGCCGAATGCAACAAAAAGGACAGAAAATTCTCCCGAACTCCCTGTCCTTTGCTATGTTAAAATATTACCCTAAAAACAGAGTCATTATTGACTCAATTTTATGAAAAACATTACTTTTCAGCATGTCCGCCTGCAGTAGTAGGCCAGTTTATATTCTGATATATATTACTGTTGTTTATATCACGGTCGGAAGAAGCCGTACGTATGTCACTAATTCCTATCGGATACAAATAATAGGCCTCATGCCAGTTATAACCATCACGTAATTCATTGGAACTTTCCAGATTACGGCTGTAAGGACGCAGGTATTTACCTTGATCTTTGCCAGACACAACTGCATCCGATGTACCATCCGCCTTGATATCTTCATCGTACAATTTATAAAGATCATCCCAGAAATTGACACCTTCAGGAATCCATTTCGTAGTCATCATACGGTCAAACGAACGCCAACGGATCAGGTCAGCAAAACGTTGTCCCTCACTGAAAAGTTCGTTCATACGTTCGCGACGGATATTATACAAAGTCACATCCACCATAGAGGTTCCTGAATATACTCCAAAATCCTTTTCTTTAGAAAGGTCGGTAGCTGCAATAGTAGCGTCAATATCACTGCTCACACCAGCACGTTCACGCAATTGCATCCAATACTTCCTTGCATCAGCATCCAGTGTACCATTCTTTTCATAACAAGCTTCCATGTAATTCAACAACGCTTCGGCTGTACGGAAAATAGGAGACGCATTGGTGCAACGCATTTCATCATTCGGTGTCTGAGCATAATCATATGTATAATACTTACGCGGCTGGTATCCTGTGATACAACGTGTTTCCTGATTCGCATTGTCTATACCCGGTTTCTTGAACGGCTGATTATACTGAGGTGCACTGGGATCAGAATCAAGCAACGTACTCTCACTCCAGACAAAAAGCTGAAGACGTTCGTCACGACCGGCTTTCACATTATCGATGCTTACATCACCCTGATAGTCATTGCTGGCATAAATAGGTAACCCGTTCTTCATCAAAAAAGACTCTGCAAAAGTACGAGTATAACCGTCGGCACAACCAGTCTTCACACGATAGGCTGCATCGTGGCTGATACTCAGACTAAAGCTGTATTGCTTCCACAATAAGACTTCAGGAACATTAGCCAATGAAGGTTGACTATACATTTCAAAATAGTCATTCCAACCTGTGATAACACCCGGTTGGGGTTCTATTACATGATTATTAGCAGTCAGTTGTGCATTATCAGCCACTTGTTTTGCAGCATTCATAGCTTCTGTCAAAAAGAAATCCACCTCACTGTCAATGTTGAAACTCTTTCCACTATTATAAGGCATGTTTGCACCCGGCCAATTATTATCTCCTGGTACGCGTCCGCTTCCTTTATGGTACTTTTCAAAAGTGGCTTCAAACAAAGCTACCCTAGATTTAAACAGCAAAGCCGCTTCTTTATTGATACGCTGACCGTTAAACCTACCTCGATTTGCCAAATTAGAGATAGCTTTGTCCAAATCTCCCAATATGAAACGTGCCACTTCATTACGCGGAGTACGTTTACTATTTTCTACAATAACCTCATCATTATCTTCCAAGACTTCAGTAACAATGGGCAAATCACCATAATAGGCCAACATTCGGAAATAACACAACGCACGGAAGAAATAACCCTCTCCGATATAGTTTTTAATCAGTTCCGTATCGCCGGTAATCGTTCCATTCTCATAACCAGTAACCGCCTTATTCAAAAAATAATTGTAAACACGTACTCCTTCGTAATATCCCTGAAGCACTTTTCCCGAAGAAACTTCCCAATGGTCATCGGCAAAAAGAGTGGTATTACCGCTCAACCCAGCCAACATGATATCGGTATTACCATCAGAACGCGCCATACCGTCACTATAACTCTGTGTGTGATACATTGCTCCGCTATAAGGGGCATTCAAATAAGAACTATAATAATTATTCAAATAAGTAGCCAACTGATCGGCAGATGTATAGAATGACTCCGGTGTGATTTGGCTTACAGGATCAAGGTCGAGCAGGTCGTTACATGAGGTAGTACTCATGGCAGTAGCACCCAGCAAAAGACATAATCCGATGTGTTTTGTATTTATTTTCATACTATTCTTCTTTTTATTATTTAAAAACTAAGATTTACACCCACAGAAATGGTACGTTGCAACGGATAGGTTTTACCACTTCCCCAACCTTCGTCACCATATCCTCCGAAAGCTTCGGGATCAAATATATTGGACAGGCTGGTGATTGTGAATAAATTATCGCATGACAAATAGATGCGGCAATTACTGATTCCGGCCGGTGACAACAGAGAGTTCGGCAAAGTATACCCCAACTGAATATTCTTGCAACGGAGATAGGCAGCACTTTGTAAATAACGCGTCTGTGTCTGCTGATTTTTCTGAATACCGCCAAAATAAGGTTTCGGATAATACGCACCGGTATTGTCTTCCCTCCAGTAATCTAAATGATCTTCAAAGCAAGCACTTTGCCACATGTTTCCTTGGGCTCCCCAAAAGTATGCATCACCAGCTCCAAAGAACCAATCGCGTTTCAATACTCCTTGAAAAAATATAGAGAAATCAAATCCTTTGTATGCCGCATCCAAGTTTAAACCGACACGATAACGGGGAGTTGCATTACCAATACGTTTCAAATCACCGTGATCATCCAAAGTACTTGCACCGGAACTGACAATACCATCACCATTCAAATCCTTATACATTACATCACCTGCTCCCCAATTGTTTCCCCAATTAGGCTTATTATTTGCCAACCAGCTGTCCATCTCTACTTTTGAAGATGCCAAACCGACACTTTCATAACCCCAGATTTCATTCAAGTACTTACCATTGTAATAACTGCCAATATTTTGATTTCCAAACTCACCATCATACGGATAAGACAGAATCTTAGAACGGTTGTCCGAGATATTGATTCGCGCACCATATTTGAAATCATTCATCTGATCGCGCCAACCGATCTCCAATTCCCAACCTGAAGTACGCATATCGCAGTTGTTGGTCTTCGGTGCATTAGTACCCAATACAGAACCCAAAATAGGTGCCGGGCCAATCATATCTTTTGTAGTACGGCTGTACCAATCAAAAGTACCAGTCAGACGATTATTGAAAGCTCCGAAATCAAAACCGATGTCCCATGTTTCCACCGTTTCCCAAGTCATAGTAGCGTTAACAATGCCAGGCAATGAAGATGTATTCTGTTTTTCACCATTAATCAGCCAATTGCTGGATGCGGAACCGATGGCTTGCTGTTGATAAAACGGATACCAATCCCAAAAACTGTTATAATTGGAGCTAGTATTACCTAACTGTCCCCAAGAAGCACGAAGTTTCAGTGTATTAACCGTTTCACTCAGTTTCTCAAAAAATTCCTCACGGGCAATGTTCCATCCCAAAGATACTGACGGAAACCATGCCCACCGCTTATCAGCCAGAAAACGTGAAGAACCGTCATAACGAATATTGAACTCCGCCAGATACTTACCGTCATAATCATAATTAAAACGTCCGAAATAACCGGCTGTAGCTCGATTCCAATAGCCGTCACTATTCTTCTTATTCCTTTGTGTCTGGCTCAGGAAAGGTTTGTCTTCCGTAGTCAGATTCGTACCACTTGCCCACATATTGTCCTGATTATAGCGTTCATAGTTCAAACCCAACAATACTTTTCCGTTATGTTTTCCAAAACTGCGGGTATAATCGGTGTAGATATTCACAGCATAATAGTTTTGCCTGTAGCGGTTGTCATACACATAAGTCACCGTTCCGTATCCGGAGTCACGCAACATTGGTTCATTAGCTACATTATAATTATAAATAGGAATTTTGTTTTGGGTAGTCTTATTATTGATAAGACGCAAAGCACCTTCAGCATAAATATTCCATCCTTTCAATGGCGTGAAAGTAAATTTTAACTGTTGGGTGAACTCATCATTATTCTCTTTATATATACCCCCATCTTCCAATTCATAAATCTCCATTTCGGCCATCCAGTTTCCATTCGGATCGACTACCGGACAAGAAGGCCAGCGGCGTGCAATGTTATGGAAAAACAATCCTGTCAGATATTGAGGCTTCTCATAATCCTTGCGTGTCCATTTTGTAGAATAATCCAAACGTGCCCATGAGGCTAGTTCAGCTCCAATTTTGCTGTTCAACGTATAACGGTCCAGTTCATCGTGTCCATGAGAAATCAAACCATTTTGCAACAGGAAACTTCCACTGACCGACCAATTGAACTTCTCGTTACCGCCACTCAAGCTCAAATTATGCTGTGTAGAAGGTACATTCTTTTTATAAAATTCCTCGAACCAATCCGTATTGGCAAAAGCCGAACCATAGTTGTTCCACTTCCCATTCTCCTTATTAGGTGTTGTTCCCCAATATTCCGGCTGGCTGGGGTCTGTGAATTCGCCATTCATGTACTTCTTGATATTCGCCATCGTTTCATCGCTGAATACATTTGAACCTCCGGCATTAATATTTGCAGCATTGAAATAAGTGGCAAATTGCAATGAGTTAGCCATCTTCGGCACCTGTGTTGCAGTACTGAAACGAACATCACCAGAATAAGTAACCTTCACCTTACCGGCTTTTCCACTCTTAGTCGTAACCAAAATTACACCAAATGCAGCACGCGAACCATAAATAGAAGCCGAAGCAGCATCTTTCAGTACTGACACGCTTTCTACATCATTAGGATTCAAGGAGTTCAAATCACCCTCTATACCATCAATCAAAATCAAAGGCCTGTCCACAGAACCGTCACCAATAGAACCTGTACCACGAATATTAATATTCATGCTGGTATTAAGGTCACCACCGCTTGAACTGGTAGAAAGGTTCAAACCAGGAACAGCACCTTGTAATGCCTGACTCACATTGGCAACAGGACGCGACTCAATCACATCTGACCCCACCATGCTCACCGCACCTGTCACATTCACTTTTTTCTGTGTTCCATACCCTACTACTACCACTTCATCCAATACTTTTGTATCATCACTCAAGATAATATTCAACGGCATCCCCGTCCATTTTACCTCCTGTGTCTGATAACCTACAAATGAAATGACAATCACGCTTCCCTTAGGCACATTAGAAAGAGAGAAATCCCCATCAATTCCTGTAATGGTTCCATTTGTGGAGCCTTTTACTACCACAGATGCACCGATAACCGTCTCTCCTGTAGCATCCTTTACAACTCCGGTACAAGTACCACTTTGCTGAATCACTCTCACATCTGTTTTTCTTTCTCCTTGATTGGCGTAAACCGTTCCGTTACAAACAGTTGACAAGAACAGTAAGACGCCTACGGACTTTAGATACTTAATCATATTGTGATTTTTAAAGGTTTTAGAAAAGCAAAGGCTACTAAAGTATTAAGTAAGTACCATTAGAACTTCGTCATTCTTATTATTTAGTTGAAAATAAGCATCTGAAAT
Source organism: Bacteroidaceae bacterium (assembly GCA_011959205.1). Classification (GTDB taxonomy): domain Bacteria; phylum Bacteroidota; class Bacteroidia; order Bacteroidales; family Bacteroidaceae; genus Phocaeicola. The sequence continues at coordinate 16,342 of BLLV01000033.1, read as the reverse complement.
CCAAAACAAAGACTATTACTATAAATTTGAAGTGCATTTTAAAAAGCATACATATAAAGTCCTTTCTATATACCTAATCTTACACCAGATAATTGTATATATTTCATTAAGATTATAATAAAAATAAGTATTTCACTTGTTGTCTACAACATTTTTTATATATTTGCACCCATAATCTAAATTTTATTGAAAAGCATAAGTTCTAATGGAACTTTGCATATTTTTCAATAACACCTAATTTTCAAAATATTACATATTATAAGTTCAACGATTGTAGAAAAAGGGTAGATACTTCATTTGTATGGATACATCTTTTTTTAATTTTTTACCTAAATAGAATTTTCCACTGTCACAAGTCCGTAAATCACTGAAATTAAATTTGTTATTAGGATCAAAAAAATAGCAAAAAGCAGGAAGGAGATAATCAAAATCACACAGTAAAAATTACAAATTAAACCAAAGCACATAAAACCGAAAAAAAGCATGGACTCTAGGGAAACGTATCCCCCATACAAGCCCATGCTATTTTGTAATAAAACCCAAACAAGTTATTCTTATCTACCGGAAGCCTTTCTATCCAAACTCTGCCTTTGCCCTTGCTTGCTTTGAGCCTGTTTCTTCTTGCGCCAATAACCACCATTACTCTTACTACCCCGATATACCTTATTGGCTTTCGCCTTTTCTTTCAGCTCTTCCGTTTTCTCCTTATATGCATTTCCCCCTTCTACAGTCGCCCAAGGATGATCTTTCACAACCGGAATCTGTAATCCGATCAGTTTCTGAATATCTTTCAAATAAGACAACTCTTCCGATTCACAAAATGAAATGGCTACTCCGTTGTGTCCGGCACGGCCGGTACGGCCGATACGGTGTACATAAGTTTCCGATATATTGGGTAACTCATAATTGATAACGTGAGAAAGTTGATTCACATCAATCCCCCGGGCTGCAATATCTGTAGCTATTAACACTCTTGTAGTATGATCCTTGAAATTTGTCAACGCCCTTTGGCGTGCGTTCTGCGATTTGTTTCCATGAATGGCCTCCGCCCCGATCTCACTCTTATTCAAAATCTTTGCCAATTTATTCGCACCATGCTTGGTACGAATGAAAATCAACACTGATTCTATCTCAGGATTCTTTAGCAAATGCAGCAACAAGTCTTTCTTCTCTTTCTTTTCCACGAAATAAACACTTTGCTGAATGGTATCAACGGTAGATGAAGCAGGAGTCACCTCTACCTTCTCCGGATTGGTCAGCATGGAATCTGCCAACTTCTCTATTTCAACAGGCATGGTAGCCGAGAAAAATAAAGTCTGGCGCCGGATGGGAATCAGTTTCAAAACTCTCCTTATATCATGTATGAAGCCCATATCGAGCATACGGTCTGCCTCATCCAGCACAAAATAATCCAGTCCTTTCAATGAAATGAAACCTTGTGTCTGTAAATCGAGTAAACGCCCGGGAGTAGCGATCAATACCTGTATGCCTTGTTTCAACGCATCAACTTGTGCCTTTTGGGACACTCCACCGAAAATAACGGCATGTTTCACTCCGGTATATTTAGCATACTGATCAAAGTTCTCGCCTATCTGTATGGCCAATTCACGTGTTGGAGTAAGTATCAATGCCTTAATACCTTTCTTATGATCCGATTGATAAAGTCTTTGTATGAGGGGGATAGCAAAAGCTGCTGTTTTTCCTGTTCCTGTCTGGGCGCATCCCAGCAAATCTTTACCTTTCAATAATACAGGAATTGCTTGTTCCTGAATGGGAGTCGGCGTTGCATAGCCGGTTTGTTGTAAAGCCTTCAAAATAGGCTCTATAAGATCTAATTCTTTAAATGTCATGCAAAATTATTAAATTGGGCCTCACGGCCGTATCTATTTTATGGAAGACAAAGGTACAGGAATGATTCTGCCCGGAAGTATTTCCGGGCAGACTTTATGGTTATTTAACTTGAATTAGATCAGTAGTCTATTTACAGAACAAATAGACATTACCCCCAAAATCCGAAACCACCAACGCATTGCCCGACAAAGCTACCGACCCGAAAATAGGTGCTCCTGTAGCATGTTTCCATACCACTTTTCCATCCTCTTTATTTATTCCGTACACTGTACCGTCCGAAGCGGCTACATAAACAGCATCTCCCGCCCATACCGCACTGGTTTCAATGGTAGCGGAAGGTTTACGGTTATAGGGACAGGTATAAACCAAAGCATCGCCAACAGGACACGTCCATTTTTCTTCCAACGTTTCACTATCTAAGGCGATCAGTCCTTTCTGTGCAGAGCCAAAGATAATCTCCTTATCAGTAAGTAACGGCGTGGAAGTAACATCCACATTATAAGGCAAAGGCTTACGGACGACCACTTTTCCGGTAGCCGCTTCCAATATAAAAAAGGATTTATCCGAAATTAGATACAACAAAGCACCATGCATGGCTGGAGACGCCCCCCGGTTACGCAAGCCGTTATCACTGGCCGCCCAAAGTTTTTTACCCGTCTGGGTATCATTACAGTAAAGAGCATTCCATTGTGCACCGACAACCAACAGGTTGTTGCCTAAAGTCAGCGTACTCGTGGTTCCTTCTCCTTGTCCCCACTCCTCATTTTTCCAAAGTAGTTTACCCGTCCGAGCCTCAAAAGCACAAAGCCCCTTTCCGCTTCCTGCATAGACCACTCCTTCACCGGCCACTAGTCCATCAATAAGGGCCGGCAAGCCATTTACAGGCAATTGTTTTTCCCAACATAATTTGCCGGTCTCGATATCAATGGCATATAAAAGACCTTGAGCATCCTGGGCAAACACAATATTACTATCAATAGTAATGGAATTTTTAATAGAATTACGAACTGGATAACTCCAAAGAATTGCGCCGTCTTTTCCATCCAAAGCATATACATGACCTGCACCTTTCAAGTTCTCGTCCACAGAAGCTACAATTATTTTTCCATGGTGTATCAGCGGGGAAGTCATATAAAGATTAGCTCCGACATTGTTTGTCCATGCCAGTTGCAAAGGCAGATTCAATGAAGCGGAAGCGGGAGCGGAATGCCTTGCATTGCCTAACAAATGATCCCAATCAGCAGAGAGCAAAGGAGCGACCTTTTCAGTCCGGCAGATGAAGTTACTTTCTGCTTCAGCTATCTCTCCGTTATTAAAACGAGCTTTTACCTGCAAAGTAAGTTCTTTGCCTACGTATTTATCCGGCAAAGAAAGCTCTCCATTCCATGACCAATCTGTATGTTGGACCAATTTCTTATTCTTCATCACAGGTTTCCCATCGGCCAAACAAGTATAAAGCACTTCTTTCACCGGAGATACGGAAGAATACACATTGACAGTCACCGGAAGAACACCCGATGCCATCACTCCGGAAGGCGAAGCGATACAGATATTCTTGTCCAGATAGGTATAGCGAAGTTCGGAAGTGAAATCTCCCTTACCATCTACATGCATCACACGGAAAGCAGTAGTAGAATGATCTATGCCTCCTTTATCCAATGAAGAAGTACAAATGCTATAAACATTTCCTTGCTTCTTCATATAGTTAATGTGCCAATGCCCATATACCCATGCTTTCAAATTATACTCATTCAGATTAACACTTCCGGCATTGTTGCTTTTAAAAATAAAATTCTCTTCGTATGTCAACAAATCATGATTGAAAACAACTACAGAAGTTCCGGGACGGATATGAGCCAAATCGTTTTTCAACCAACGGCAAACGTCATCGGAAGTATAGCCGGGAGCATGGTCTCCGCCAGGCATCGGAGTGACAATGTAATGCACATTACCCACATCGAAGGAATAATATACAGGACCGTAATTGTTTTCAAACACCTCTTCGCCATATTTTCCTTTTACCAAATCATGATTTCCGATGCAATAAAAAACAGGACAATCCATATTTTCCGTATTCATCAGTTTGATATGAGCTTTCAATCCTTTTTCATAACAGATATCTCCGGTGTGGACAATAAAAGCCGCCTGTTCATTCGCAGCATAGCCACGGAGGCCTCCCACCCAATCTTCATGATTCTCTGTGTTGAATATTTCAGTATCAGATATGTGAATATATTTATGAGAACCGTCTTTGCGAATTCGTCCACTATAAGGCATCAAACCGAAGTCATAACCAGCCTGTTTCTTTTCTATTTTATGATAATGACGGTTGAAGGTTTTATACCCTGAAGGAGTAGTAATGAAAATAAAACGCTCACGCTCATGGCCTGGCAAAGTAAAGCTTCCGTCGGCTGCCGTTTCCACCACATTCAAACCGTCAGACACTTTAATGCCTGTCAATGGCTTTTCCCCTTTATCAAATACACCATTCTTGTTCTCATCTACATATACACGGCCTGTGTAAGCAGCCATAACTGGCATGGCAGCCAACATCAGACACGATAATAAAAAAGTCTTTTTCATGAATATCTATTTTTATCAAATCTTATTTAAGTTCGAATTTTGAAAGGACAAAGCCATGATCCGAAGGATAGAAGAAGTCTTCCCCCTTGAAAGTAAAAGTTGTGCCCAAACTATTGTCATAACACTCAGATTCTATTGCTTGAATGGTTTTCCCCTGATAATAAATGAAATCAATGCGGTCCATACGGCATTCGGTTTCCAACGAATCCGCATCTGTCAGCCACGTTACTCCCAAATTAGTCACCGGATCGGGATTCAACTCACGGAAACTATCTTTAAATCCTGCTTCCTGCATGGCTATGGAAACGGGCCAAGCCACCACAGCACCCCCGTGATGATACAAGTTACGAGTAGCATCCGTCCAGTCCAAATGAGAATGTACATTAAAATCACCTCCCATTATGACCGGAATACTGTCAGTTTCGGCCAGCAAGGGCTGAAGAACATTCAGTATCTTATGTATTTCCTCATCACGTGTTCCTTCCATCTCCCAAGCCAATATTTCCTTCTCGGATTTATCTGTCGGGACCAAACGCATATCGGGAAGATAATGCAACCAAGTATTAAAAATGCGGACAGGTTTCCCGTTCACATCTATCATCACACCGCCAAAATTAAAGGTACTTATACTATCGGGAAAAACATATTTTTGAATAATGGGATAGCGGCTATAAATACAAAGATTATCAGAAATGAGATTGTATAAATATCCCAATGAATCGGCCACCACTGGAGCAGCTCCATAAGTTTCAATCATCAATACCACATCCGCCTCACTTTTTTTCAGGAGGTTAATAGTTCCCTCACATCCTTTTCCGGGATAAGTTTTTGAATGACCGCCATGCCATACATTCCATGAAAGAACAGTCAGCGTATTTTTCGCCTCTTTGGAAGATGTACAAGCTGCCAATACAAACAAGCAAAAAAATGCCATCCCAATAAAATTCCTTGTTTTCATAATAGGTTAGATTCGTTAATACCGGACAAAGATACAAATTATTCAAGAGACAACACCATAAAATATATCACAAACAGAACATTGCCACTATAAACTTCCCCCTATCTTTTGATTACAAAATTATAAGCCACTAAGTATAGAAAATATAAAAGCGGTGATGTACGGGAGTATTTCAAACCTCTATTATTGAAAAAGTCATAAACACTCCCGTTTTTATAATTGCTTAACTTACAGCACCCATAAATATCAGCAGACAAGCAATGGTGTTATTTACGAGGACGCAAAAAACTTTCCGGAAATTCAACTTCCTGCTCTACATGGTTGCCTTTCAAACGAATCCAGGTACGAAAACTTTTCTCGCCTTCGGTCAGTTCAATCACACGGGCACCATTAGACAAATTATTATACACAGTGTCACCACCTGTGTAACGTCCGTATGCCAACAAAATTCCTTGCCACATCACTGCATAATCATTATCATGGTCGTGACCCACAAACACACCCTGAACATCACCCATTTCCTTCATAGACGCGAACAGACCTGAGTTCAGCAGAGGTGCACAGACCTTTTCCTTGCGGATGCCGAAAAAAGGAACCGATTCCCCAACAACCGCCTGACGAAATTCAGGCAAAGCTATATGAAAGAAAGCAAGAGAAGGAATAACCATTCCACCATTAGAAGCTGTGTACTTCCGGCTGTTGTCACGATACCACTGAATTTGATCAAAATCAATGTAATCGTACCCACCTATCCCTTTAATCTGTGAATATGAATGTGAATCGAACATATAAAGAATCTCTGCATCCCTCATCCCATCAGAGGATTTTACGGGCAAAACAAAATTAGTCACACCCGAAACACCTTCTGCTGAAGCTGTCAAATTTCCGGGAATACGTTGTATGATCTTCAACAGCTCTTCACGGCTTAGCCCTTGTTCGTCATCATGATTGCCGAAAGTGACTGCAAACGGATATTTACGTTCCGACACCAAGTTCAGCACAGCGCACATACTTTTCTCGGCAGGTTTACCATAGATCACATCGCCTGTGAAAACCACCAGATCGGGTTTCTCGGCATCCAACACCTCACCTATTCGTTCTATGGCAACAGCCGAACGTGGATCATCTGCGATGTAATGCACATCCGTAAATTGTACAATCTTAAACTTGCCGTTTGCATTGAACTTCAATGTCTGGGCAGAAATTCCCCCAATCATCAACGCCCATAAAAAAGAAAAAACCAGAATACTTTTTTTCATATTTCTTTTTTCTTTTACTTGGTTCGCAATGAATGATGTCCGTCAATAGGAAACGGCTGTCCGCTCCATGCTTTCTGTGAAGTCCATGGCTGGGCAGCATCTGTCCAGAAAGGATGATCGGCAGACAACCCCAACGGCATGAATACCAAAGAGGTCATATACAAGCTACCATTATTCGTATAGTAATTGGATAATTCAGGCTGATGCCCGGCAAATCCCAGTTGCAAGAATCCACCTTCATTAAAGTTTCCTTCCACCTTGAACATATTTTTCATAACAGCTGTTAGCGCGCTACGTACCTGTCCGTTAGTCAATCCTTTGGGAAGTCCGTATTTCCATGCAGCCATAGCCAGAGTCTGGAAAGCCCCCATACGATAAACTACCGAACGTCCGAATGCCGGATATGTTCCTTCGGGAGAAATAAGACGCTCCATAAAGACATTGAAACGCTGCATACGCTTGATTGCCAATTCGGTGCTGATAGGTGTCCAAAACTTGTGCTTGTTCAATACTTCCAACATTTCGATGTACATTGGATGAATAACGTATGCATTGTAATAATCCAGTGCAAACTCCGGACCATCGGAATACCAACCGTCACTCAGATACCATTCATTAATTTTGTTGGCAGCTACAGTCAGGACATATTGATCGGCATCTTCACCTATTGACATTAAAAAGGCCTCAATCAGTCCGCGGAACAACAACCAGTTGTTGTAAGCAGGACGCACTATTTTCAACCGTTGGAAACGTTCTACATAGCGTTTCCGAGTCACTTCGTCCAATAATTTCCAAGTAACATCAGGAGCACGAAGAAAGCTTTCTGCCAAATAAGCGGCATCCACCAATCGCTGAGTAGAGTTAGTTTCCCACAACAAAAAGTCCGGGCTTTCGGGATCGACAGCATTTCGATAAGACGCCAAAGCCCATTCACGGAGTTGCTTGCGCATTTTTCCCTCCTCCGTATCATCGTCGGGAAGAGCCAGCCAAGGAGAGATGCCCGCCATAAGTCGGCCAAAGGTTTCCATATAAGCCACACGTTTGTCTCGTCCGTCCCAAGTGGGGCTAAGTTCCAACTGCATGTTCTTTTGTAATTCACCTTTGCTCATATTTTCCAATACCGGGGCAGCTATGCGGTAACAAAGTTCAGCCCATTGCTGACGGTCACTCACCGGTGCTGGTGTTTTTTTACGAGCAGATACTTCTGTCAGCAGACAAGCCGACAAGAAAAACAGAACCAATAATTTCAGTTTCATAAATACCTCCTCTTTTTTATTTTTCAAGGTTATTTTTCCGTTGCAACGCTTCCAAATAATAATAGTCTGCATAATTCAGCGGAACATCTATCTCACTGTTGTGAGGGATACTTCCTACGCTATGCATCAAGATGAAACGTCCGTTTTCGCCCAAAGCAGCCGTATAGTCAGTAGTAGACAAATTCTCCAGTATCTTGTCGGCATACTCCTTATATGACTGAGGGTTTTCTACCGGACAAGTGCTGATTTCATATAATGCTGATGCGATAACGGATGCAGACGAAACATCACGTGGTTCGTTCGGAATGCCGGGAGCGTCCATATCCCAATAAGGAATCAAGTCGGCAGGCATGCGCTTGTGATTCTTCATGAATTCAAAAGTCTTCAGTGCCTGATCAAGGTACTTGCGGTCTTTGGTCTCACGATAGCATACCGTGAATCCGTAAATAGCCCAAGCCTGTCCTCTGGACCATACCGATTCATGAGCATATCCCTGAGCAGTGTGACGATGGCGCACGCTTCCATCTTCAATACTATAGTCGATGACATGATAGCAGCTTCCATCCGGACGAAACTGTTCCTGAAGAGTGCGGTCTGCATGTGCGGTCGCCACATGATAGAATGTTGAATCGCCTGATAATTTCGTTGCCTCAAACAATAGTTCCAGATTCATCATGTTATCAATGATAACCGGACACTCCCATCCGCGTTCGGATTGCCAGCTGTTGCCTTTTACGTCCCAGCTCTGAATGGTTTGGGGCTTTTCACGGAAACGGGTACAAAGTGATTTTGCCGCCTGTATCATCACGTCTTTGTATTCAGGTTTGGAAGTGAGACGCAATCCGTTTCCGAAACTACAGTTAATGATAAAACCAATATCGTGGTGCCAAGTCAGATTTTGGGCCTCACTAATGGCCTCTGTATACTTTTGCGCCAGCGGAAGTAAAGTCTGATCGCCCGTCAACTCATACAGATACCACACGCTGCCAGGGAAGAACCCACTCCGCCAATCGGCATATCCACAATAATACACTCCGCCTTTTCCATTCAAAGTGACGGGATTCAAACATTTTCCACTAGCTTCAATCGTATCAATCTCCATACCGATTTGAGCACGCGCATTTTCCACAGCCTTTTCAGACCATGACTTTTTTTTCTCGGATGTGCCGCATGAAGTCATAGTAAACAGGACAGCACAACCCAGAAGAATAGATTTTTTCAGTCTCATATTTATATTTTTTTAATCATAAATGAATAATTTCCTTTTATAGTTTGTTGTCTAGCCTTGAACGACAACCGATAAATGTTTTTTCCCCATACATTGGAAAGACGCGGATCAGCTAATTCCACAGGCTCTATAGTCAATTCAAACTTATTCGCATCATATTGCAACACAGCATTCACATCTTTTATGCGGATAGCTACTTCTCCTTTCTTCGAATGGTCCAATTCACCCCAGGTCATAAAATTGACCACATTAGGTGTTATACTTTTTTTCAATTCGAATGAGTCGTTGATGGTCGCCTGCCTGCCTGCCACGATATAAGAACGTATCCATCTCTTCACCTGGGCCTCTTCAGGATAAGCGGTGGCAATATTTGCCGAAAAACTATTTTTACCCGCCTTTACTTGAGTGGCTTTGTAATTTTTTCCATATTTCTCAGAAACTCCATTTATCATAGGCAAATTGTGATAATCGCTCTGCATGGTCCAGATGGAATAACGCTCGCTACTGAATGTCTGGCGGGTATAAGTGCCCACCCCAGCATCTATCAGCACAGGCGTCTGATCCATCCACACAGAGCAAGTTCCGGCATCATTATGGTTATGGCTTTCGTCATTGTATCCGCCTTTGGCCGCTAGAAACACACCGTTTTTTGTCGAAAGATAACAAAACTCTGTTTCAGGATACCAAGTAAATGGACGGCTTTCGTGTATGGGAACAGCCTGTTGTAACTCTTTATCAATGGCAATAGAAGCCAGTGTCCGGAATATATCCCGACCATTATAAGGCAAAGAGGGCAATTTGCGCATGAGAGCAGCAAATCCTTTCAATTCATCACTGTCTACTGCTTTGCCGAAACGGTAAATAAGATAGGCGTTTCCCTCGCCATGTGCCGAAGCATCGGCAAAGTTCACTACCCAACCTTTACCTATATAAGAACGCGAGATATATTCTCCCATATTCCTGATCATAGGTTCGGCAAAAATGTTCACCTTCCCTCCAGTAATGCTGGAAAGCAGTTCCAGATAGTCCAATGTTTTCCCAGCAGCATGTCCCCAGTACGAAGGTCCCTCCTCACAGGCACCGTCTGCCTTGATATAATTCAGAAACTTGTCTACCGACTCCATTGTCAAATAAACCCCTTGAGCCAATTTGTCACGATCGTTCTCGAGTAGCATAAAACACATCAACGCATTGCTGTTACACCACGGATTCCAATTATTGAGCATACGCCCGTTGTAATTGCGTCCCATCCACCAAAAGGAGTCGTTATTTACATACGGGTCAAGAATACGAGTTTGCAGCTCGTACCGCAAACGACGTGAGATTTCAGGGTTTATCTTATCAAATGAGTCATGCATAAAATAATGAACCCATGCCAATAACCCTCCAAGGTCGCCTGAAGTAAGATCAATAACAGGGTAATCATGCGTAGGCAAAGAACGATGCGAAGGCTGCACAATAAGGTGAGCTGCAAGAGCCCACGAAGTCATTTCGCAAGAATGAAACACACCGTTGACTAACTGATCTGTAAAACGTCCTTTTCCCTCAGCTAGTTCCGCCATCAACAAATCGGCAATGGCCCGGTTATTAGCATCAAATGGGTCTTCCATCACTTTACGGTTTCCGGTGCGTTCGAAAGCCAAATAATCGGTAGCTTTCACCACTTGCCATTGATGCTGTAATTGTTTTTCTCCACGCCGGATATATTCATCCTTAAATGTTCCCAAAAAAGAGTCCCATCCGGCACGGTCAGCATAATCCGGATAAATAACCCATTGCTGGTTCAGCACCAGCATATCTTTCAGTCGGTTGATATCAATCTGTTTCAAAAGCAGATTGCGTTCTGTATAAGCAAACGATGCGGATATGCAGAACAAAGTAAAAAGCAAAATTGTTAATCTCTTCATAGTATCTACATTTACAGGATTATATGATGTTACAAAGATGAGGAAAAAGAACCACACTGATATCCTATTTTTGTCCTTAAAACCTATGGATATTTTCCATACAGGATAAAAAAAGTGCCTGTTTATGGGAAAATAGTATAAAAACCGCCCCAAATAATTAATTTGAGGCGGTTCACTTATAAAAACTTAATACCTATCGGTATACTTCTGTGCAACTGGATCAATAAAGCCAACCCGGCGTTTTTTTCAGGTTCGGATTCTTCTCTATTTCACCGCTAGGAACAGGGAAAATACTGTAATCGTTTGATTCGGACCACTTCACTCCTCCATTACCACTACTCTGTATTCCGTTGCACGTATGAGCACACGGTTCGTATCCCATGTAAGTAGAATATTTGGTTTCACGTAACGTTCCCCAACGCAATTCTTCATAGAAATTCACACTTTCGTTGACCAGCTCTCTACGCGATTCGTTCCGAATCTTGTTCAATCCGTCTTCCTTGTTGGCAAACGTATAAGGAGGCATTTCCACAGATGCACGTCCACGAATCAAGTTCACTTTTTCCGCTGCCCCGTCCAGATCATCCAATTGTACCAAAGCCTCCGCCCACATCAGAAGTACATAAGCATAGCGCAATATAGGTTCGTCAATCGGATTGGCAGTAGCATATTCACAGTCGTAACCTTCCATCACGAACTTGCGATGGCGGTAAGCAAATTCAGCCTCGCCACTACCGTCTTGTCGCAAGTCGTATATATCGTGCACTCCCCAATCGGCAGACTCTTGTGCCTTAACCGAATGGTTAGACTGTTTCACCGGCCATCTGAACACGTAGGGAACCGGGGTGGTATTTCCCACCTTATACATATCTGCATCACCTCCCAAATAAACTTCACCATAAGGCAGAATTACATTATAATTGAGTCGAGGATCGCGATTTTCCCATGCCTTCTTTAGTCTCTCTTCGTTACCGGCTGGCAAGTACTGGTCGGCTATTTTTTTCCCGTTCAGCTTGTTTTGAATGGCATTCTGGATACCAGTACTGACTTCCTTTCCATCCACAATGGTATTACGTAGAAAATAAACCAGACGGTCTATGGCTGGAACATCAAAATATCCGGGGATAATGTCATTCCAGTCAAACGGGGTACCGTCCTTGTATTCATAAAGATCCACCAGTGCTGCCGAAGGTGCGTAATACGAGAACCCGGTACTGTTCTCGTGGTCTATCATGGAGCGTGTTCCACAATATTTTTGCATGGCCGATCCATATCCCGGTTTGGAGATGTTCTGCAATGAAAAAATCATTTCCACACAGTCCTCGTTTGCTTCAGTAAACAACTCCTTATATCCACCTTGAAAAAGATCAAAGCCGCATCCTTGCACTTTCTCAAAATCTGCCACTGCCAGTCTCAGCAAACCGGTATCAATCGTGGTGTCCTCCACCTTGCCAACAGCATTATTATAATTATATTTAGCTCCCTGCATTAAATAGGCTCTGCCGCGCAAAGCGTATGCCGCTCCTTTGCAGGCACGTCCTTTTTCCTGATAACGATCCGGGAAATTAGGTTCATTGATGCAATCGGTCAGATCCTGTACAATCAAATTCCACACTTCCGATTCGGGCGACTGTCCTTTTGTACAGTCTCCTACCGAAGAAAGCGGCTCGGTGTAAACCGGCACTCCCAGCCCGTAACGTCCATATAACTCATTGAGACGTGTATAATAATAGGCACGCATGAACTTACATTCGGACAACAAGCGCAGACGACTTTCCTCGTCCACTCCCCCTTGGCCCGGCTCTGACAAGTTGGCTATGGCATCATTGGCACGATGGACACCTTCATACAGGTTTTTCCACATACCAGAAAAGAAACCATTGTCGGAACCTGCCGTACCACTTGTATAAGGAATCGAACGATAGGCCTCACCCGTCATACCCAGGCACTCAAAAGGAACCACATTATAACTGTAAGAAGTGGAGTAAACGCCCCAATCACGCATTTTGGCATATACACCGGCCACTCCCTGATTGGTCAGAGACGAATTGCTCCACATATTATTTGATGCTACCTGATTATAAGGCGCAGTGTCCAAATCCACACAGCCTTGTAATCCGCAAAACATCATTGCGAGTATAGAATATCTAATTGTTTTCATATCCATTTCTTTATTGTACATGATTAAAAAGTAATATTAACACCACCGGAAATCATACGCGGGATGGGATAAGAAGTAAATCCTCCGCCGCCTATTTCAGGATCTACACCGGGGAAATTAGTGATAGTCAGCAAATTTTCGCCCGATACAAACACACGCAGGTTATTAATGTGCGCCTTGGTAGTCCATGCTTTCGGGAAGGTGTATCCCACTTGCAGCGTCTTCAACTTGATGTAAGAAGCATTATACAGATTACCTGTGTTCGAACGATAAGCCCCTTCTGTGTTTCCGATACGAGCATACGGAGCATGAATATTAGCTGCGGGATCGGTTGCCGGATCATAATTAGGATCGGTTGCCGATGCCACCGGGTCACAATAGTAATAGATATCACGAGCGTTACGTGCCACAATGGTGCCTTCCTGCCAGCTCCTGTCACTCATATTATTGAAACCACGTTCAAATATGTAATAATACATTCCGGCATTCCCCGCCCAAGTCATGTTGAGGTCGATTCCCTTCCAGGCTGCAGAAAGATTGATACCGTATGTGTATTTCGGAGTAGTGGATTTGCCGGTAAAAAAGCGGTCGTTGTTATTGGTTCCATACATACCGTCACCGTTCAAATCAGCATAAACCAGCTCACCATACCACAATCCCTGGCCCTGACCTATGCTCTGTCCGTTGAAGTCGTACACTTTCTTTCCTGCAGCGTCCCGGTATTCCAGCATGGCTCTCACCCAATCAAGGTCGGCTTTGGTGCGGATCATACCGTCACGCGGTCCTCCTTTAGGGTCAGGAGTCACTCCGTCGGCCAAGTAAACATTTCCATTTCCTTGATGACGCTGCCAAATATAATATTCATCAAACATGTGTCCTTCCACACGAATGGTATTGCCACTGATGTCGGCCACATCGCCTCTGTTAGTCACAAAAGTACGGTTACCGTTTTCATCGGTAGTCCATCCTTCCTGGTACTTGCCTTTGTATTTCACAATGCTGTTCTTGTTGTAAGTAAAATTAGCACTGACGCTATATTCAAAATCCTTGATACGGTCCGTCCAGCGCAATGTAAATTCCATACCACGGTTTCTCATATTAGAAGTATTAGTGGTAGGCGCACTTACGGTACCCATTGTCATATATACGGAAGGAGAAGCAAGAATTCCCTTTGTCACACGAGAATAATAGTCGGCTTCCAAAGAAAGACGATTATCCAAAAAACCTACATCAATCCCTATATCGGTTGACTCACTAGATTCCCAGTGCAAATTGGGATTAGCAATTTTTCCCTGGCGCAATCCATCATATACATTGCCGCCAAAAGAGTAATTCACAGCTCCATACGTGGCCTGCCATTCATAATATCCCGATGTCGTATTACCCAGTTTTCCCCATGATGCACGCAGTTTCAGATTAGAAAAGATATTTTTCATGTCTTTCATAAACGATTCCTCACTGATTCGCCATGCAGCCGAAAAAGAAGGGAATGTTCCCCACCGGGAGTCCGGTCCGAAACGTGATGACCCGTCTCGACGAACATTGGCTTCAAACAGGTAACGGTTCTTATACGAATAATTCAAACGGCCGAAGTACGAAATCACTCCATAGTCTTGCTCAGCCGTTCCTCCCAAAGTGGGGTCCAACAAGTCCAAAGCCGCAGTAAAATCGGGCAAATCCAGATCCAGCAATCCTGTACGGGTGGCACTGAAACCTTTCACATTCCAATAATATTGTTCCGTACCCAACAACACAGAAAAATCATGTACACCAATCGTTTTGGCATAATTCACGGTAGCTGTGGCAGTGTGGTTCTGATAACGTGTGGTACTCCGGCTGGTAGTAGCCGTACTGCTACTGACACCCGGAATAAACTCTCCTGTGCGGAAATTCTCCTTGTCCACCTTGCGGCTGTGAGTTTCCGACTCATTGAACAAAGTCTGATAATTGAAGCGAGCCTCGGCTGTCAGTCCTTCAATAATATTCAACTTGGCAAACCAAGTGGTATTCAGGCGGGTGTCGTTGTGTGATCCGCCGGTACTGACAACAGTCGCCAACAAGTTGTTGCTGGAAGATCCGTCTACTGCCACTCCATACTTGCCATTATAATAGGGTGTCATGGCAGGAGTATTTTGGAACATATAGCTGAAGCTGGTATTTCCCGGTTCCCTTGTCTGGAATGTGGCATAAGTCTGTGTACCCACTTTCAGAAACTTGCTAATCTGTGTTTCCACATTAATACGTCCGGAATAATTTTTCAATCCGGTATTTTGCAAGGTACCAGGATTATCCAAATATCCGAAAGACAGCAAATAGTTGGTATTCTCACTACTTCCTACAACCGAAATATTGTGCTTCTGCGAAGTGCTGGGCAGGAATAATTCATCCACCCATTGCGTACTGGGGTAAGCCAGGAAATTGGGTATTCCGTACGGATTGTCCGTACCGTTGGGGTCTTTAGCCAGTCCTTCACGCCATTCGTCAATATCCGCTTGCGTGTACTTACCGGCAGCTTCGTAATTACGGTTAGTAGACCATCGGTTAGCCATTTCCATGTATTCGGCATAATTATTTTCAAAGCGGAAAGCCTTTCCACTCATCCGAGTCCCGGAAATGATACCCGAATAAGTAATTTTGGGAGCCTGTCCCTTCTTTCCTCTCTTTGTGGTGATCAAAATGACCCCGTTCGCTCCACGTGAACCATAAATAGAAGCACTGGCAGCATCTTTCAGAAATGAAATAGACTCCACATCCTCACTGTTGACAGAGGATATACTGGCTTCCGAACCGTCTACTATAACCAGCGGAGAAAGATAGCTGCTGTTAAATGTCCCAATACCACGAATACGGATGTTAGCACCATCACTACCTGGCTTACCCGATCCCTGACTCACAGAAACACCGGAAACCAAACCGGATAATGAACTGGAAAGATTGGTTGTAGCACGACTTTCCAATTTACCGGCCGACACAGTGGCAACAGCACCGGTCAGATTGACTTTCTTCTGCACACCATAACCTACGACTACCACTTCGTCCAATGTTTCCGAATCTTCTTCCAATTTAATAGATAAGCTGGAAGTAGTATCTGTCACCTTCACTTCTTTGGTTTTGTAACCGATGTAAGAAATTTGCAGGG
>BLLV01000032.1 GCA_011959205.1 Bacteroidaceae bacterium | reverse complement strand
CTCCTTTCTGCAATTGTGCTGCAATTTTAAGCCCCTTTGTTTTGACAGGGTGGAAATCCAAACTATTATAGCAATCTTTTTTTACAGTATATTCGGTCAACGCCTCTACCTCTTTCCAACTTTCGCCTTCTTTATAATATAGTTTCCAGCTTTCCGGCACACGGAAATCTCCGTCATAATGGTCAAAATCCAACCAGTACACTTGTACGTTCGATACGGTATAAGGCTGGTCGAATTCATAGGCCAGTGTTTCGACAGTACCGTTTTTCAGCCACCAATAGTGGTAAGGTTTCGAGATATCCGATGAGCGTTTGGGTTCCCATTGGTCATTTACCCCCCATGCTCCTGTTTCCACCGAAGCCGATTCGGGAGCATCTTTCTGTATAGGAGCCTGTATCATCAGAGTACGTGCTTTGCTGGCAATAGTAGCTTCCGGAGTGGGACGGGCATACTCGGCCGCTTCGGGAATCCATACGGCCATTTGGTCGGCACCGCGGTTGTTCCATGTAGAATAAGGAATTGCTTTGAAGGGAACCTCTTTCACCTTACCATTCCTGTCAATTTCTTTAGCTGTACCGCTCAGCACCATTACGCCATTCAACAAACCGGCATCGTAAGAAGCCTCCATCGGAGTACCGTCGGGGATGAATTTGTTGAATACTGTACTGTCGGCCTGGTCTTTCCCCTCCAGACAGAACATGATAGGGCCCCGTTCTATAGCCAGTTTGCCACGGTCATCCTCTACCTGGTCATTTGCTTTCACACGGCGTACCTCCATGGGAAGATTGATTTCAACCACATCACCCGCTTTCCAGTTGCGTACAAGGGTGGCATAACCGTCATATGGTTTCGCGTTGACTTTGGAACCGTTCACAGAAATGCTGTAAGACGGGGCTTTGTTTGTAAATGAATAGAGGTCTGTGGGTACGGGAGCGTCTTGCGCCCATCCGGGAATACGCACACGCAAAGCAAACTCCTGTTCTTTTTCGGGAGTGACGGCAATACTTATCTTTCCGTCCCACGGATAGCCTGTAGTTTGTTCCACATTTATTTTATTGCTTTCCGTTTCAATATCCGCCTTGCTTTGGATAAAGAGATTGACGTACACATCATTGCCTTGAGTGGCATACATATAGTAAGGTACTGAAGCCATGAAACGGGTTATGTTGCCCGGACAGCAGGCACATCCGAACCAGTGCTGGCGCTCATGCTGCCCCATGGATTCCAACGGGTTGTCATAGAAGAACTTGTCACCACTGAGTGATACGCCCGAAATGACCCCGTTATACAACGCACGTTCCAGCACATCCGCATATTTGGCATCTCCCGTAGCGAGAAACATACGATGATTCCAATACACGTTAGCTATAGAGGCACAGGTCTCACAATAGGCCGTGTGATTGTTCAGTTCATAGTTGGGACCGAATCCTTCACCTTGTGGGCGGGAACCGATTCCACCTGTGATAAAGAGTTTCTTGCCGGCCATATTTTCCCAAATACGGGTTAAGGCATTGAAATAGGCGGTATCATGCGTTAAAGCGGCTACATCTGCCACTCCGGAGTAAAGATACCCGGCACGGACGGCATGACCTACTATCTCGTCTTGTTGCAGGATGGGCTGGTGATCCTGGCTATATTCGCTCAGTTTATGTCCGTCAGAGCCTCTGCCGGTTTCTTCTACAAAATATTTGGCTGTCTGCAAATATTTCTCATCACCTGTCACCTTATACAGTTTGACAAGAGCCATCTCGGCGATAGGATGACCGCTGGGACGATGGATCTGCCCTTCGCCGGGTCCGAAGACCTGACATACCAAATCGGCATTTTTGATCGCTACATCCAATAATGTACGCTTTCCGGTGGCGCGATAATGAGCGACGGCGGCTTCGTACAAATGACCGCTGTTATAAAGTTCGTGGCTGTTGATTTTTTCCCAACGGTGCGTACCCCACCAACCGGATAAACGGGTACATTGATTGGTTACACAGGTAGTAAGATAACCATCCGGTTCCTGTGCGGCAGCTATGATATGGATTACGCTGTCCAGATAATGATCCAGTTTCCCGTCATATTTTACGGCCAGTGAGTAGGAAGCTCCTTCTATTATTTTATAGGGGTCGGTATCATCGAAAGAGAAATCACCGCGGTGCTCGCCTTTCATCAGTCCGCCGGCAATGGCGAAATTATCAAACCGGCCATTCTTTTCACACTCTTTGAAAGCGGACGGAATAGAAACGGTGCGGTTGGTTTCAATCCGTGGTGACCAGAAGTTGTCATCCAGATGGACTTGGGTGAAAGGGACTTCTTTGATGGGGGCGTCGGGCTGTGTATAAGGTGTGCTACATGCGCATACACTTATTATAGCAATGCTGCTCCATACTATTTGCAATTTGTTCTTCATACTATATCTGTGTTTTTTATTTCAGTATCAACTATGTCAACAGATGCAAAGTAAGTGAACAAACCATTAAATGAATGGAAAAAAAATCTATTATATTACGAAAATCGTCTCAACTATGAACGATCTGTTTTGTAATATAATGATATTGATTATCAGTGTTTTATACTATTGTTATAGACAATTTTTTCATTCTATTGGACAATCGTTTTATCTTGTAAAGACAAGGATTAAGCAGATTTGTCTGTTTTTTGAGCTTGAATCGTTGGAGATACTTAATTCTTCTTAGAAAATCTCAATAAGATCCGGTGAAACTTTCCTTCTCTGATAATATAAGTTAGATTGGCGTTCCTTATTCAATAAAAAACTTAATGATGCAGCTATGATATATGCGTATATTCGGGTTTCAACTGACAAACAGACTGTAGAGAACCAGCGATTCGAGATAAATCGTTTTGCCAGACAGAGGGATTTCCAGATTGATGTGTGGGTGGAAGAAACGGTCTCGGGAACACGGTCAGCCAAAGACAGAAAACTTGGCGTACTATTGAAAAGAATAAAGAAAGGGGATACATTGATTGTGTCGGAGATCTCTCGTTTGGGAAGGAGATTGATGGAAGTGATGAGTATACTGAATGCATGTATGTTGAAAAATGTCATCCTGCTCACGGTGAAAGAGAAATATGAGTTGGGAAATAATATACAATCTCAAATATTGGCATTCGCTTTTTCCCTCTCCGCACAAATAGAACGTGACTTGATTTCCCAACGTACCCGTGAAGGACTTGCACGCAGAATCGCCTCTGGACAAAAGCTGGGGCGTCCCATGGGAGGACATAACTCGAAATATAAGCTTACGGGAAAAGAAGAAAAAATAAAGGCTATGCTGGAGGCGGGAACCAGTAAGGCGGAGATGGCGAGGAAATTGAAAGTCAGCAGGAATACATTGGCAGCTTTCCTGAGTAGGAATGGGACAGGGATTCATTCCAACTGATAAAGGTGATACGTCTGTCATTCGTAATAAGAAGAAACAAAGCCTCTGATAGATTATTCTTACTCAAATTTCGGTTTTAGCATAAGGATATACATAAAGCACAAAAACGCTCTGTCACAGTAACATGCACATTACTAATCATTTCCTGTGTAAAAGTCTCTCAAATCCCCCTCAATTGGTATGTCGGTGGGGAAACAAATCCGTTTTTGGGAATGCTCGCATTCGGGAATTCCAGCGGACAGGATGTAGAGTCAGCCTCTCACTGCCTCCCGGCTACTCAGTTCATACCTGACAGGACAGGATACTGTTTGTTTCGGCTATTGAACCCTGTTGCGTATGTAATAAGAATCTGTTCCTATCGTCTTCACTCCGTTTCCTTTGATATTCCACCTAAGTGAAGCAACTATTCCACCCTAGTGAAAATGGCTGTTCACTAAAGTGAAATCGCCTCTTCACCTAGACGAAGCAACGAACTGATGTGAGATATATAATCGTTCACTCTGCCTCTTATCGGTTACAATTCTTCGCAAACAACCATTTCCATGCCTCGGTATACAACAATGATTTTATGTAGCATGGTAGAACCTATCGCTTTCTGCACAGACTCGCTCGAAGCGTAGCGTTCAGCTTGTTCAACAGCTTGCCGCCTCAACTGTTCTATCCGTTCGTTACTGTCTTTTCCTTTGGCATATTTCAGTTCAATGATGTAGGAGTGGCGCATGTCTTTGTAAATATCCAATAACGGATGCAGAAACAGGTAGACGTATCCTTCCTGACTGTCTTTTTCGGATACGGGACGGTAAAAAGGATTTTGTGCGGTCATGGCAAGAGTGAAACCATGAACAAAATATTCACCTTTCTGCTTGTCCCGCTGCGAGGCATAACGGTGCAGGCATCCGGCAATGTATTCAAAGTAAGGTTTCCATTCACCTCTATAGGCCAGACTTGAAGCAAGTTTCCTCTTTTCATAACTGTCGAAAGTCAAGTCGTTTTCATGATAAGTATCCAGAATGTAAGCAAAGAGCTGTTCACGTACCACCTGGTTGGGGATGGTGAGTTTGGTCTCTCCTTCGTGCATTCCGCTGATAGTAAGCATTCCGAAGTAGAAAAGCAGACTCACAAAATTATTGGGATCGGATATGCTTTCAGCCGGGAATCCGGTTTTCAGTTCTCCGGTGACATATCCTTGCTGCAATAAAGTCTGGATGACGGAAGCATCGTGGGCAAATTCCTTATCCTTGCGGATGAGCATACGCAGTTTGTTATAGTCTACGCGGATATTCTCTTCAATCATATTCCTTGGCAAATTGCCGCCACTATGTACATAATTATCTATAAAATAGAGTACCATGTTAGAGTTGTACATGGAGGAGCGACCGTAACATTCTTCTGCAAAACAATAGTTGTCATACCATGGTTTCATCAGTTCTATCAACCCGTCTACCGAATGATTGAATGGGCACGTTGTGGAGTAGTACTCCAGCATATCCCGTACATCCTTTTCTGTGAATCCTGTCATTTCATTGAATTGTGGATTCAGCGTGTAATTGGTACCGATGTTGAATCCGCTGGTCAGGTCATCCATGGTTACCGGACTCACTCCCGTCACAAAACAACGCTTGATAGCAGAGTACGTTCCGGCCTTTACGGTATCGAAAAAACTGCGCAGGTAACCGGTACCGTGTGTCTCGCTTCTATAATCGTCCAGGCAGGAGGGTTCGGATAAAATCTTATTAGTGAAATGGTCGTATTCATCAATAAAAAGATAAATGCTTTGTCCGGCTTTATAACATTCTTTGTACAAGTAATCCAACTGTTCCACAGCACCCCGTTTGGCGTTAAGTCCTTCCTTTATCCCTTGGGGGAGGTATTGGGCATAGATATCACAAAAGAAGTTGAACTCGGTATTGCAATGTGCGTCCAGTGACTGGCGGTACGAGTGTAATTCGGCATTTACCACTGCGAAGTTCAGATAGATTATAAGATAAGAATTGCGTTCGGGAGTGGGGTGTTGTCCGATGTAAAGGTCTCCATACCATTTCTCGAAGTGATCGGCATCCAGTATGTTATAATAATGATGAAGCATGGATACCGTCAGACTCTTTCCAAATCGCCGGGGACGGATATAGAAAAAGTATTTGTTGGCATCTTCAATCATAGGAATGAAACGCGTTTTATCTACGTAGTAGCAATTATCTTCGCGGACATCTATAAAGTTCATCATTCCGTATGGAATGCGTTTACGGCGGGTTGTCTTTTCCATCTTTCATACTTTTGAGTGTATACAAAAGTACGAATTATTACTTGGAATCAAAAGAATTGAAGGGTAGTTTTATCCGTTTACGATAAAACAATACCGGGTGACTCATATTAACATCTTCACATGCCAAGCTTAAAATAAAACATGCAGTAATATATGTGTATAATTACTTTCTTCTTCCACCCTGTCAAAACAAAGGGGCTTAAAATTGCAGCACAATTGCAGAAAGGAG
>BLLV01000031.1 GCA_011959205.1 Bacteroidaceae bacterium | reverse complement strand
AATCAGGATATGATTTCAACAAATTGAATTCCGATGATTTCGATCTCGATGAGTTCGTAGGATAATTCCTCCATTCACTGAATCCATGTCTCTCTGAGACTCCACTAAATTCCACGTCCGAAAGGGCAAAATTCCCAACCCCAATTTATCAACCCGAAGTGTGGCTGCTCCCGTCCGTGGAGCGGTCGGGGCTGTCCATGCTTCAAAAACTGAAACAAAAACATGAAAATGACTATCAAGAATCTCAACAAGACTATCTGTAAACTCGTCGGAAGCCGTGGCTTCCAGTTCGCCATGCTTTTTGTCATGGCACTTGCAACGGGCATACGTGCATACGCCGCAGGTAACGGCCTCAGCGGTATCAACGAGGCTACCTCTATGGTTACCAGTTATTTTGACCCCGGCACCAAGCTCATCTACGCATCTACGCCATCGGTGCCGTGGTGGGTCTCATCGGCGGCATCAAGGTCTATTCCAAGTGGTCGTCGGGCGATCCCGACACCAGCAAGACCGCCGCGTCATGGTTCGGTGCCTGTATCTTTCTCATCGTGGCAGCCACAATCCTCCGCTCGTTCTTCCTCTAATTCGACGACATGGCCGAGTATGCTATCAACAAAGGTATAGGACGGTCGGTGGAGTACAAGGGACTGAAGGCGCAGTATCTGTTCATTTTCGCCGGCGGGCTTCTCGCCCTGTTCGTGGTGTTCGTCATCATGTATATCGCCGGAGTATCCCAATGGATATGTATCGGATTCGGCGTTACTGCCGCCTCAGCCCTTGTCTGGCTCACCTTCCATCTCAACGCCAAGTATGGGCAATACGGTCTGATGAAGTTAGCTGCTGTCAAATACCATCCCCGCTATATCATCAACCGTCCGCGCCTTAACCGACTGATTAAAGGAAGAACAAAATGAGAAACACGCTAAAAGCCACAACACTGGAATCGAAACTGCCCTTGTTGGCAGTGGAACATGGCTGCATCATCAGCAAAGACGCCGACATTACGGTTGCCTTTGAGGTCTGCCTACCGGAGCTTTTCACCGTTACTTCTGCCGAATATGAGGCGATGCACGGAGCATGGTGCAAGGCAATCAAGGTTCTGCCTCACTTCTCGGTGCTTCATAAGCAGGACTGGTTTGTGTCGGAGCGATATAAGCCGGAACTCCAGAAGGATGATTTATCCTTTTTGGACAGGAGCTTTGAGCGTCATTTCAACGAGCGTCCGTATCTCGCCCACAAGTGTTATCTGTTCCTGACAAAGACCACGAAGGAAAGGGCGCGTCAGCAGAGCAACTTTTCGACGCTCTGCCGAGGCAGGATAACCCCGAAGGAACTCAATCACGAGATGGTTGTCAAGTTCATGGAGTCTGTTGAGCAGTTCGAGCGTATCATCAACGATACCGGCTATATCAGGCTGCGCCGTCTTTCCGATGATGAACTTGTCGGTACAGAAAAGTCTTCCGGTCTTATTGAGAAATATATGTCGCTCTCTATGGAGGATGTTACCTGTCTGGAGGACATAGACCTTTCGGCACAGCAGATGAGAATCGGCGACAAGATGCTCTGTCTGCATACACTGTCAGACACGGAAGATCTGCCCGCAAAGGTCAGCACTGACAACCGGTACGAGCGTCTATCGACTGACCGAAGCGACAGCCGCCTCTCGTTTGCAAGTCCCGTCGGATTGTTGTTGCCATGCAACCACATCTACAACCAGTATATCCTGATTGACGACCATGACGAGAACTTAGTGAAGTTCGAGAAGACTGCCCGCAACATGAACAGTCTCTCACGGTATAGCCGTAGCAATGCCATTAACAAGGAGTGGATAGACCGCTATCTCAACGAGGCACATTCATACGGACTGACCTCAGTACGGGCCCATTTCAATGTCATGACATGGAGTGATGACACCGAGGAACTGCGGCGAGTCAAGAATGATGTCGGCGGCCAACTGGCGACAATGGGATGTATGCCACGGCATAACACTATTGACTGCCCGACACTGTTCTGGTCGGCGATGCCCGGCAACGAGGCTGATTTTCCTGCCGAGGAAAGTTTCTACACTTTCATCGAGCCTGCGGCCTGTTTCTTCACAGCGGAAACGAACTATCGTTCTTCGCTATCGCCCTTCGGAATAAAGATGGTCGATAGATTGACAGGTAAGCCTATCCATCTGGATATTAGCGACGAGCCTATGAAGCGCGGTATTACTACCAACCGCAA
>BLLV01000030.1 GCA_011959205.1 Bacteroidaceae bacterium | reverse complement strand
TATACATTTTTTTCTGACGACCATTCATAGTTCACTTCTTGCCATTTTTGCTGTACCAACAATGCTCCTACACAAAATAGAAACATAAAGGCCATACCTCCAAACAGCCATCGGAAACGATAATGCCGCCACCTCACCAATATCACCAACCCTATCAGGCAAACCAACGCTCCCATACCAAAAGACGATACCGGCAAGGCACCCTGAAAGCAATAGTCGGATACAAAAATTCCGGTGACGAAAGGTATAGTCAACCGGAACATGGAGCAAGGCTTTACAGCCGCTAAATTCCGCACCTCAGTAAAATCAAAGAGATTTCAGCCGATGTATCATATCCAGCATGTCAGGAGCCTTGAACACAGCATTTCCCGCCACCAGCACATCCGCGCCTGCTTCTACAAGCTGTCTACCGGTTTCCAGATTCACTCCCCCGTCAACCTCTATCAATGCTTGCGAACCCGAATGTGTTATCAACGCACGTAATTCCCTTACCTTATCCAACGTATGTACAATAAATTTCTGGCCGCCAAAACCTGGATTCACACTCATCAGCAATACCATATCCACATCACGGATAATATCAGCCAACATAGCCACAGGAGTAGAAGGGTTCAATGTTACGGCCGCTTTCATTCCGGCACCCTTTATCTGTTGCACCACTCTATGCAAGTGTACACAAGCCTCATAATGCACATTCATCATCATTGTTCCCAAATCTTTCACTTCTTTAATGAATTTCTCGGGATTAACAATCATCAAATGCACATCCAAAGGTTTTTCGGACAATTCTGCCACATATTTCAACACGGGAAAGCCAAAAGAGATATTCGGTACAAACACACCATCCATTATATCAATATGCAACCAGTCGGCATCACTACGATTTATTTGTTCTATATCTGCCTGCAAATTAGCAAAATTAGCAGACAATAAAGAAGGGGATATCAGAGGTCTATTCATAGTTCACAGTTCTTATTCTTTTTATACAGAACAAAGATAACCATATTTTATATAAGAACAGTAAAAAAATCATTTTATTTCGGCAAAGTAAACCGCACGCCCAACTGTATGTTAAAATTAAAAGGATGTTCTTTGCGAATCGTATTTACATTACTGCCATCATCAAAGTAATAAACAACCCCCGGCTCCGCATAAATCCCCAATTTTTCCGTAATCTTAAACTGCGCACCTGCCGCAGCGGAGAAAGACCATTGCAAAGGCTTCACTTTAACATTTTCCTCTCCTCCCGAAAATTGTTCATCTTTTCCTGCATTTGATGTAGAGACACTGCCGATAATGCTCCGCTTTCCAGATACACATTTTTCTACTGCTCCACCTGCTGAAGCATACACTTCAAACCGCTTATTACTCCATATGTTCCGGTTCACTTTCAAAGGAATACCCACATAATGCAGTTTCTCTTCCCAACCATAATTGTTTTTTTCGGTTCCCGAACGTATTTCGGATGCAAGCTGGGTATAAGTCACCCCAGTTTCTACAGCCCATTTATCACTTAAATCAAAACGGAGGGAAGCTCCAAAAGTAACAGGCATACGATATTTTATATCAGACTGCGCATGCTGTCTTTCCGACAAGTTATTGAACTGAACCAACTTATCAATTTCAGCCCTTGTTTCCACTCCATACGCACTATTCATGATTGCGCTCCTTGCACCATTAGGCAAAGGCAAATACCCATCCATACTGGCCGAGGATGAAAAGGTGCCATTACCGGTAGAAAGTCCTATCGACCAATTTCTGTTCTTCTTTCTATGAGAAGCCACATAAGTGCCCTTCGTTTTTGTAACCGAATAGGAAGATCTGCCGACCGGTTTCTGCTGTTTTTGTTCCACCATAACAGATTCCTCTTTCTGCTCTTCAATATAATTTTCCTCTATCTGTATCTCTTCCACCTTTTTATTCATCAACACCTCCCGCTTAGCAGCTAATGCATCTAACATAATAGTCCGGGCAATTTTTATGCGCTGACTTTTTCTTGAAGAAACAGCAGAAACTACCCGATTCATAGGTTGTTCAGGAGTAATTGCTCCGGGCACCAACTTATCAGGTTCATACAGTGAATTTAACTTTGCCGACTGTTGCTCCAAATAGTTTGCCGAAGGCGACTGCCAAAACCACACGGTCAATGAAGACACAACCAGCAACAAGCCCACAGCCGCTATGGCCTGCCAGCGATGCCACATCGGAATTACTTTCGGAACCATATCCAGCTCCTTTTCCAGCTGTTCCCAAAGATCAGCTGGAACCGGCTCTGAATGGTCCTCCATCCGAATACGGAAATTCTTTATCCATTTATCTTTTTCTTTCATTCCTATATCCTCTTTCTATAATCATTTATTTTTTTCACCAATAAGGTTTTGGCTCTATATAACTGAGACGATGAAGTATGTTCCGTTATTCCTAACATTTCAGCAATCTCCTTATGTCCTTTTTCTTCTAATACATATAAATTAAAAACCGTTCTATATCCATCCGGAAGTTCTTTAATGAATTGCATTAAAACAGATTGTGGTATTTGCTCAAAATCATCCTCGTCTCCATCTATCACATCGGGCAACTCTTCGACTATCACTTCCTGATTTGTAGAAGCTTTCTTGCGAAGATACCCTAGTGCTTCATTTACCATAATACGTGTCAACCATGCTTTCAATGACCCCTCTCCTTTATAAGTAAATTGACTGAATGAACGAAATATATTCAAAAATCCATCATGCAAGACATCCTGTGCCACTTCCCTATCACCTGTATAACGAACACAAATGGCCATCAATTGCCCGGCATAGCGCTCATACAATTGCTTGCGTGCAAGATTATCGCCCTTACCGCAACGTTTCACCAATTCTGTTTCATTCATTGTTTGTGACACTTCTTTATTCTAAAAATGATAATGCTGCAAAAATACTGCATCCGAAAGAATATTTTTTTTGCTTAAGCAGATTTAACACTTTTATAAGCAGTAAACTTACGATCTCCGTATTTTAGTGATAGAAACAATTCAAAAAACAGAAAATATGAGAAAATATAAAGCGATAGTTATGGTAATGCTAATTCCATTTATACAGTCTTGCCTGAATGACTATGATGATGAAATCTACGACATGCAAGCAGGAATGCCTTTTAACGCCGCTTTAGCAACCGTAGTAACTCCCAGTGAAGTGCCCGGCGAAGCAGTGATAGAAAGCGATAACGATGGAATCGCATACGTAATGAATCCCGACAAATTGACACGTTTAGAAACAAATAATCCGGGACAACGTATTTTTTATACCTATACAAATGCAGCCAATCCGATCGGAGATGCAAGTAAGAAAGGGCCTTTTATTTCTATAGATTACTTGCAGAAGATTTTAACCAAACCAATGGATACATTAGAAGAAGGTGAAGAAGATATTTACGGACACGATGGAATTAACCTCGTCACTCCCATTATGGGTAAGACACACCTGACCCTTATGTTCCAAATATTAGGTTTCAACTCTAATATCAAACATCGGATCAGCCTTGTAGCCACAGAAGGAACTATTCCTGACGCAAACGGATATATGGCCGTAGAACTACGCCACAATGCCGAAGGTGACAGACAGGAATATCCGAGTCCTGGTTACGTATCCTTCCCTTTATCGGATATTCCCGGATATAAAGAGGGTAAGCTACAAGGATTTAAAATAAAAATGAACACCATAGACAATGGCGAAGAAACCGTTACAGTAAGTTATAATAAAAGCAAGTCTACAAACATTCCGTTCTTACAGAAAGATATATCCAACACAAAAATTAAATGATTCTTAACAACTCCTTGTCTGTCTTATTGTAACGAAAAGGCTGTATCCGAAAATCTCTCGATACAGCCTTTACTATTATCGGATGAGTCGCAACACCCAGTTTTGCACAATATTGCCGTAGTGCATAACGGTTTCTCCAAATAACTATTATCGTTCCATCTAAGGTGGTACAGTCGTGTCACCACAGGTGATACGATGATCATTATTAGGCAAAGACACGAAATAGGACTACAAAAGCAGGGAGCATGTTTACATATTTCATTTCATCCATTTCCTCCATGCTATACTCTTTTAAATCCGTACTGAGTACAATTTTGCTTTGTATCATTTATTCCACCTTATTATGATTCGAAGTTCTGTAACCTCTCAAAAAATCAACCACATTCATACGTTTCTTTCCTGCCAGCTGCAAGGTATTAACATTTATAAATCCATCCTTTACAGCTACCTGAAAATAGGTTTTCATATCCGTACGGATATCGCCTATATTCATCTCATGGGAAGCAAAGACTTTCTCCGCTTCATATATTTTCAAAACCTGACGTGTTCCATCAGCCACACAAAGCTCTGTCCATGCAGCCGGATAAGGAGACAAACCGCGAATAAAGTCATAAATCTGCTTCACACCTTTATTCCAGTCTATACGGCAGGTCTCTTTAAATATCTTCGGTGCCGAACGCAGTTCTGTTTCCTGCCGGATCAAATCCTCCTGAGGAATCGGTTTCACGCTTCCATCCAGAATAGCATCCACAGTCTCCAATACCAAATCCCCACCCAAATACATCAGCTTATCATATACTATTTCCACATTATCCGTATCAGCAATGGGAACGCGCACCTGCTGGATAATCTCACCGGTATCTATCTCATGTCTCAAGAAGAAAGTCGTAATACCGGTTTCCGTATCTCCATTTATCACCGCCCAGTTTATAGGAGCCGCTCCTCTATATTGAGGTAATAAAGAAGCATGCAGATTGAATGTACCCAAACGCGGCATATTCCATACTATTTCGGGAAGCATACGGAAAGCAACTACAATTTGTAAATCGGCTTGTAAAGATCGGAGTTCATCCACAAAAGCTTCATTCTTCAATTTCTCCGGTTGAAGTACCCGCAGACCTTGAGAAACAGCATACTCTTTCACCGGACTAGGCTGCAACACACTACCGTGACGCCCCATCGGCTTGTCGGGCATGGTTATCACACCTACTACATTGTAACCTCCTTCAACCAGCCTCTTCAGGCTCTCCACCGCAAAATCGGGAGTACCCATATATACGATTCGCAAATCTTTCTTTTCCATATACTTACATTATTTAATCTTCAGAGAAATCAACCAATACCTGCCGATACGAATTAAATATTTTCGATTTGGAAACAAACCCTTTATATTTTCCCTCTTCATCAATCACAGGCAGGTTCCAAGCCTTTGTATCATCAAACTTCTTCATCACTTCCTCCATTGAATCAGTAACATTAATCCGTGCCGAAGGAGAAATCATAAATTTTTCCACTTTGAAACGATGATATAATTCCTGACGAAACATAATATTACGGATATCATCCAGCACCACAATGCCCAGCAATTCACCATGAATATCCACTACTGGAAACAAATTACGTTTGGCCTGCGAAATAACCTTTACCATCTCTCCCAAATCCATATCGGGATGCACCTTTTGGAAATCAGTCTCTACAACACTCTCAATATTCATTAAAGTCAATACTGCCTTATCTTTATGATGTGTCAACAACTCTCCTTTTTTAGCCAATCGCATGGAATAAATACTGTGTGGCTCGAATATCATAATGGTGAGATAAGAACTGACAGATACCATCATCAACGGAAGGAACAGATCATACCCGCCAGTCAGTTCCGCAATCAGAAAAATCCCCGTCAGCGGAGCATGCATTACTCCCGACATCAATCCAGCCATGCCCAACAAAGCAAAATTTTTCTCCGGAATATAAGGACCTATATGCAATTCATTACAAAAATGTGCGAAGATAAACCCGGTGATACATCCTAAGAACAAACTGGGAGCAAAGATACCACCACAGCCACCGCCGCCGTTCGTAGCACTGGAAGCAAAGACTTTGAAAAGTACAATCATAGCCAAATAAACGAGTAGCAAATTATCAAACCCATAGAAAACGGAGTTGTTCATCACCGTATTCCAGTCATGATTGGTTACACCATTCAACAGCAAATTAATGGTATCATACCCCTCACCATATAAGGGAGGGAAGAGGAAGATCAATATACTTAACATTACACCTCCTATAGCCAACTTGATACACGGATTATTATATCGCCGAAATATATTCTCCACAGCATTCATGGCTCGCGTAAAATACAAAGAAACCAATCCGCACGCAATACCTAACAGGATTGCCGAAGGAATACGTTCCATCAGGAACGGTTCATCCAGATGAAACTTGAACATAGCATCAGGACCAGTAAGAATATAAGATACAGTAGTTGCTGTGACACAGGAAACAAGAAGAGGCAACAATGATGCCATCGTCAAATCAATCATCAATACTTCCAATGTAAACACCAAACCTGCAATGGGAGCCTTGAAAATACCTGCCACAGCACCTGCAGCACCACATCCCACCAACAGCATCAGGGTCTTATGCTCCATCTTGAACACACTGCCCAGATTAGAGCCGATAGCCGATCCGGTGAGTACAATCGGAGCCTCCGCCCCTACCGAGCCACCAAAGCCGATCGTTATGGCACTGGCTATCACAGACGACCATGTATTATGCCGCTTGATGCGGCTTTGACGACGAGATATGGCATATAATATTTTCGTCACCCCATGACTGATGTCATCTTTCACCACATAACGGATGAACAATCCGGTCAGAAAGATACCAAAAACCGGATATACCAAATATAACCAGTTGACTCCTGTAGAATCAAAATTTTCCGTCAGAAACTCTTTGATCCATTCCACCAGAAACTTTAAAAACCACGCAGCCAATGCCGTAAAAATACCTGCAAGAAAACTTAATATAAGAATAAAATGTTTCTCTTTTATCTTCTTTTCGCGCCATAAGATAAAGCGCTGTAACCAACTTTTCTTATTTTCGTCTATAATTGCGTCCATTCCTTTTTCTATTCTCTAATAATCTTCACTTCTCCCCCTTTGCCTAATTTAATAATGCTAGATGGTTTAGGATGCCCCACTTCATCTTGTCTATACTCCACAATATAGTCTACAGCTTGTTTTACTTCTTCACTGATTTCACTGAAGTTGACAGGTGAAGGCTGACCGCTGATATTGGCAGAAGTCGACACAATAGCCTTACGGAATCGGAAACAAAGTTGTTTGGAGAACTCCTCAGCCGTAACACGAATACCTACACTGCCGTCCTCAGCCAGCAAATTCTCAGCCAGATTGCGTGCCCCATCATAAATAACAGTCAATGGTTTTGTGGTAAACTCAATCAAATCCCAAGCCACGGCAGGTACATCACTAACATAAAAATCTACTTTTACCGTACTGTCCACCAATACAAGCATTGCTTTACTATCAGCACGCTTCTTTATATCATAAACTCGTTTTACCGCCTCCGGGTTAGTTGCATCACAACCTATCCCCCAAATAGTATCAGTAGGATAAAGAATCACTCCCCCCTTCTGCATCACTTCACAAGCTTTCTTTAAGTCCTCTCTAAAATCTCCGTTCATACCGTTTTATTCTTTGACACTCTTTCTAACAAACTGCAAATATAGCAAATCCTCTTGATAATGACGAGATAAACCCGAAAAAAAGATGCCTTGATTGTCTTCTGCAACAATCAAGACACCCTGTCCAATCAACATCAAGAATTTAAAACAAAGTATTCGTACCCTCTACCAGCCGCCCCATAGCCCAAGCTGCCCGGATATTCAGTTCTCTATCCAAAATCAACACATCCGCATCCATATCTTTCTGTAATGCACCTTTCCGATCGTCCACTCCCATAATGCGCGCCGGAGTCTCGGAAGCCATCCGCACGGCATCAGCCAGCGGAATACCCCCCTTCACCATGGTGCGTACCAATACATCCATGGTGGCTATACTACCTGCCAATGAAGAATGGTCGGCCATTTTGCACACACCATCCTCTATAATCACATTAGGATCTGTCATTTCCTTTCCATCAGCGGCGGCGTATGCCAGCGCGTCCGTAACCAGGCAAGTCTTTTCCACTCCCTTCAGTTTATAGGCCAGTCGGAGAATAGTGGCAGGCAGATGGATACCGTCGGCTATCAGCTCGATGGTCATTCCGTCTGTCAGATAAACACTTTCCACAGTTCCTTCGTATTTATATTCACGGCATTTATGGAATCCCGGCATACCGTTATAGAAGTGAGCCGTATGGGTGAATCCGGCTTCAAAGGCAGCTTTTATCCCCTCGTATTCCGATTCCGTATGTGATACGGCCACCAATATTCCTTTTGATTTCAAATAACGGGCAAACTCCAAAGCCCCCGGCAGTTCAGGCGAGGCATCCCAGCGCTTGATGCAGTCAGTACTTTCCAATAAAGAAGTATATTCCTCCTTATCCGGATTTTTCAGTTTCCCGGCGAACTGCTCACCTGCCCTTTTCGGATTCAGATACGGTCCTTCGACATGCAGTCCCAGCACCGGACTGTCCTCTTCGTTCATCAAGGTTTCACATACCGTTACCGCCTTGCGGATTTCTGAAAAAGGAGACGAAGACAAAGTAGGGAAAATACTGGTCGCCCCGTGTTTCTGATGCGCTTTTATAGCTGCACGGAACGCCTCCTCCGTACATTCGTTGAAATCGTGTCCCCCGCCACCATGGGCATGCATACACACGTATCCGGGTACAATGTACATTCCCTTTGCGTCAACCTGTTTCGCACCGATCAGCGCCAGGTCACAATTAGTCACTTCCAATATCTTATTATCCCGTATCAGTACAGAGCCTTCATCCAGCCAGCCTTGCGGAGTAAAAATTTTGCCGTTAATAATCTGAGTCAACATGATTAGCGAGTATTAGATAATATTTATTTAATGTTCTTTGCAACAACAAAAGTAAATACTTCTATCGAGAAAGAAAAACAAATCCTTCATTATCTTTTTTGTTTCTTCAATGAGAATATGGGCAGAAACAAAAATATGCCGAGTATGGACATCACCAACCCGCCTATAGTACCTGCCGCCAAGGGAAACCAGAAGGCCTCTTTCCCATCTCCCACCATAAAAGGAATAAAGCCCAGTATAGTGGAAACGACTGTCAGGAATATAGGCAGAATCTTCGAATTCCATGCTTTGGTGAAGGCACGCACCGGCAACAGCAAAGGATATCTTTTCCTTATCGCATTATATTCATTCAGGATATAGATGCTGGCATTCACCGTGATGCCGCAAAGCAACACAAAGGAAGCAAATCCTCCCTGGTCAAAGTTCAACCCGAAAAGATAGAACGTAAGGAATACACCGATGTAGGATATCGGAATAACAAAAATGATAGCCAACGGTTGCTTCAAGGAATTAAACAAAATACTTGTCGTGAAAAAAATGATGGCGATTACAATCAGCAGCAACGCATATTGCTTGTTATCCTTCTTGTTCCATGACCAGTAGTCCTGATCATTCTCGGCAGTATATCCCATAGGCAACACCTTGTTAAATTCTTCCAAGTCCTTCTTCAACAGCTTTTTCCCCTGTTCGGACGATCCGATATACTCATATTGCAGGCAAAGCCGGTATTGCTGGTTTTCTTTAGCCACCTTCTGGGGCGACTGCCCTTTCTGAACGGTAGCGAAATCGGCCAGTTTATAAGAATGTCCGTTGACCACAAACGGTATATTCACTAATCCCCACACATCATACTGCTGCCCCTGGAGCGATGAAAGTTTCAACTGTTCCGTCTGATTGTCAAACAACACGTTACCACAATAAATATCCCGTCCGAATATCGGACGCAAAGCGGTAAAAAGCTGCGTAGCCGTAATATGCTCCTTCGCCATCCTCTGTCTGTCCAGATCCAGATAAAACTCACTATAATCATCCTTCCACCAGGAGAACTCCGAGTTGACCGTAACCTCCTTGATACGGCGGTGCAACAACAACTTCTCTTTCAGCTGTTCCGCCCAATAAGAAAGCTCGTCATAATTATATCCGTATAGCTTCACCCGGAAACTGCCGGCACTCTCGCGCACATCATTGCTGAATCCCTGATCCTGCAAACCATACACACTCCAGCTTCCTCCCCCCAAGGTCAGTGCCTTACTGATGATACCGGCCTTCAATGTATAGGGAAACCCGCTCCGCTGATTCTCTTTGGTAAAGTAAATTTGGATATTGGCCTGACGCGCATTATAGACGTATGTCTGAAACTGCCTTATCTCCTTGAAATCGCTCAAATAGGTCTCCATCTTCTTTATCAAGACATTCATCTGTTCCAACGTACTGCCGTTGGGCAAAGTAGCATAAGCAGAAAGCACCACCTCACCTTCATCACGGTTAAAATAACTTCCTTCATATACTTTCTCCGCAAAAAGACGGAGACTGCCGCCTAAAGCCTTGTTGACAACCGGTCTCACCTTATCCTTATAAGTGGAGTTATCAAACACCTTATTATAATACTCCGCCCATTTTCCTTCCCCCTCTATTTTCTCGGGCAACATAAATACCGGCAGGCCGAACCCCAGCAGCAGCAACAGGCAAGCCATCACCCTGAACCGGCATAAGTAGTAAATCAGCCCCTGATAGAAACGGGTAAAACAGACTGCCAGCCGTTTCGCCCAAGTAAGCCTCGGGCATAACCTTTGCGGTAAGACAGCTCCCAAGAAACGCGTTGCCCCCTTTTTCTTCCTTTTTTTCTTCTCCAACCCTATTTTGTCAATCAGTGACGGGACAAAGAACAGCGCCACAAACAGGGAAACCGCCAAATTGATAATGACCACCGCCGCAAAATCCTGCAAGTTCAGCCGTATCTTCTCATCCAGAAAGAAAATGATGACCAACGCCCCGATAGTAGTCAGCGTAGCCGCCAGCACAGAGACAAACGCCTTCAGATTACGCCTGTGCAGAATATGATCCGTCATCACGATCGTATTATCTATCACCAAATTCAAGGAAATAGTAATGCCCGCCAATGAATAAAGCTGCATTTCCAAGCCAAATGTATAATAAAAGATGACAGCAACAGATATATTAACCACCAGACTGGTCACAATCAGGAGCAGATAACGCAGATTCCGTGTAATCAACGCCACGAACAACAACAGAATCAACACAGTCAGTCCGGTACGGAAATAAATCTTATCCAGTTCTTTCTGAATATACTCAATGGCATCATAACCGATGTGCACCTCATACCCTGCAGGCATCTTCTGTTGCAGCCCGCCCATAAGGCGTTTCACCTCATCACTCAATTTTAATTGATTAGCAGTTTCCTCGGCAGTGACATACAGATAAATAGAATTCAGTCCGTTTATCCGGTAATAGCTCTGCGGACGTTCCTCCACATGCTTCACCTTTATCAGTTTTTCCAGCGTAACCATTGTTCCATCTTCCGCCTGCAACTGTATGGCTCCGGGTGCAAACTCCATCTCCTTCTCAGTAGATGTACGTACCAACCTTATCCACTCTTTGCCGCCAGCCCCCTTTTCAATGGAGCATACTCCCAGGAACTCCTTTTCATAATGCCTGTTAATAGCCTGTTGCACGGCAGACAATGTGATTCCCAAGCGCGAAAGTTGTTCACTGTCATATTCCAGCTGCCACTCCATGGGTGTCGCCCCGTTCAGTTCCACTTTATAAATCCCCTTCAATTGTCCCAATACCGGCTTGATATTCTCTTCCGCATACCGTTGAATCAGAATCGGATTGGCGGGAGCATTCAGTGTATAGGTAATAAAAGGTCTGGCAGCCTTATCGTCCGAGCGGCGTGTACTGATTTGCGGATAACTCACACCTTCCGGCAGTTGTGGCCAAGTCTGCCTGATAAGCGTTGAGACCTCAAAGCGTGTAGCATCAATATCCGCATGCTTGTCCAGTTCCAGCGTTATAGAGCCTCTGCCGTTATCCGAAGTAGAGTTCACCTTCCTGATCCCCTTCACTCTGGCCATCATCGCTTCCAGTTTGCTGGTCACCTCCGCCTCAATCACCCGCGACGAGTTGCCGGGCATACTGAAAGAGACAGTCAGTCCGGGCAAGGTACGCGACGGTGCCAGTTTCACCGGCAGCAACGGTACCAATACCCCCCCGATCAGTGATAGACAGACAAATATCACGATCAAGGTAAACGAAGACAGATTGCGCAGATTGCTCATTGATAAATTCCTGTATTAAAATCAAACCTATCCGACAAAGAAAAGCCCGAATCGAAATCATGCAGTGTCAGTTTGCGTATCTTATAATAGTTCAGCCAGTAATTCTGCAAAGCCGAAATATAATTTTTCTGTGCCTCCTGCTGCCGGTTCAGCGAAAGAGTCAGACTGTTCACATCCGCCTTTCCGATAATGAAACGCTGTCGGGTCTGCTCATATGCCATTACGGCAAGATCCAAAGCCTCCTCCGCACTCATAATCAGGTTTTGCTGGATATTGAAATCATTCACCGTCATAATCACCTCTTCCTCCACACTCAGTTCCTCCTGTCGGGCAGCAATCTTCACCACATTCAGGTTATTCCTCGCCATGTTATACTTTCCTTTTCTTACCCCCCAGTCAATCAATGGAATAGATACACTGACAGAAACCAAGTCCTGTTGCAGAGGATGCCTATAAGCGTCTCCCAGCTTACCCGCCACTTGGTTAAACCCCACACTGGCATTAAAGCTGGCATTGAACCGGGACTCCTTCTTTGTCTTGTCCACATTCTGTTCCGCTTCCAACACATTCTGCCGTTGTTCCAGGAAAGTAGGGTTATTCTCTTTAGCCCGCATCAAGGCGTCATCTACCGGAATCATTCTTCCTGTAGGACGTCCCGGTATATCCAGTTCAATCACGGTATTCTTGTCCAGATTCAGAAAGGAAGCCAATGAGAACATCGCGCGTTTCAAAGCTATCCGAGCATTCTGCAACGTATTGTGCGCATTCACTTTGTCCAACTGCAAGGTCAGCAAATCGGCACGCGATATGGCCGCTATCTTGTGACGCTGCTGTCCGATGCTGTAAAGGGTATCACTGGACGCCACATTCTCCTCTGCCAACCGGTAATCAGCCTGCGCCATGGCCAGTGCGAAGAAATAAGTCACCGCTTCTTCCGACACCTTTTCCGTGTTATAGATGAATTGCTTCTTCACCTTTTCATACTTCAGCGGCTCTATTTTCCGATCCCAACGGAAAGCATTGTATCCCAGCAGGCTTTGCTGATAGCCCACACGCACAGGAATGGTGGAATACTGAGTCGATTTCGAATCACCGAAGTTACGCATAAAGTCCAGTTCCGAGTCAATGTAGAACGTACCGCCCGTCCAGTCCAGATTCTGTTTGATACTCAGTCCGCCCGATGCGCTGAACATCTGCTGTTCACGATACACGTCCATATCCTCGTTCGAATCATAACGCTGGGTGATGTAACGATAATATTTAGCCGGAGTCAGGTCCAGTGTCAGGCTCGGCAGACGGTTCGCTTTGTACGTACGGTATTCCCAATATCCGGACAAATACAGGTTCTGATACCTGAAAGCGGACAAGGAACTGTCATTCGCAATCTCTATCGTGCGTTGCAAGTCCAGTCTCACCACCTGCTGTGCCTTCGCCCCGAAAGACAACAGCATACACCCCACCATCCATATATTAATGCACTTCATTCTTATCATGTTTTCTATAAATAAACCAATAAATCAAAGGAATAACAAACAAGCTGACCAATGTGCCCACCAGCATGGACCCGATCATGGCAACAGACAGAGGTTTCTGCATCTCCGACCCCATATCCGATGTAAACAGCAACGGCACCATCGCAAAAATGGTTGTCAGCGAAGTCATGATGATCGCCCTCAATCTGCGCTTGCCCGCCGTATGTATAGCCTCCACCAAAGGAACGCCCGCTTTCCGCAGTTCATTGATAGCATCCAGCTTCAAAATAGAATCATTCACCACAATACCACACGTCACGATAATACCTATGGCGGACATCAGGTTCAGCGTATGGCCGAAAATCCATAGCGCCAGCAAAGCAAAAGCCGTATCCACAGGAATTTCCATCAAGACGATCAGCGGTTGCAGGAAACTCTCGAACTGTGCACAGAGGATAAAATACATCAGCAGCACAGAAACAAAAAGAATTACGGTCAGTTCCCCCATCATCTTCTCATTCGAAAAGAAACTGCCCGAGAAATCCACTTCCCACTCTTTATCTTCATCAACCGCCTTTTTTACCTTCCGCATCAATTCCGGAGCCGCCTTCACATCATAAAAACTCAAAGGAATATATTCCCCGTTCTTTCCCGCTGTGATACTTTTCAAATCCTCCGCAGGTACCACCGTCACCACGTCGTTCAAAGGAATATGATTCACCTCTCCGTCAGCGTCCGCCCTCGTCTTTACCAAAGTCTCACTTAATACGCGGTTTACACTTTTTTCCTCGCCGGCAATGCCGATAGGCAGATATTGCTGGTAAGAGCGTAAAGTAGAAACCCTGTTCTCCTTAAAAGCCGTGCGAAGTACCCGTGTCAGTTCATCGTATGATACATTATACAACAGCAGTTTTTCCTTATCCACAATCAAATTCATCTGATTTCTGAAAGCGATGCCTGCCGGAGCACAGCCCGTCACCTGCGTAATCTCCTTTTCCAGCCGTTGCAGATGTTCCGCTTCCGGCGCTTTCGACTTGTCCGCCGTATGAAGCTCCGCCACCACATCCGCCTCTCCTGTCACAAACAACTTTTCAAAGATGGTCTCGGGAGGCGAGAAAGTAACCACCGCCAGCGGATACTTCTCCCTTATCTCCTTCTCCAATGATTCCTGCAACGAAGAGATTCCGGACGGTTCTTCCGTTTTGAAATACAACTCCGCCTCGGTAGATGAAAGTTCGCTGCCCCCGTTCAATATATAATCCTGCATACCCACGTAGGCCGTATGCTCCACCACCTTGTCGTCCACCCGTTTCATCAATCCGTCCACCCGGCGGTTGTTCTCGTCCACATGGATATTCTCATTCCACTCTATCCTTGCCACCAGTTCATTCTGATCAATCTGCGGCATGCGCTCCTTCTCCATTACATAAAAAAGATACACACACAGCGGAAGGGTGGCCAGCGTACCTGCCATACAAAGTTTCTTGTGCGAGAACACCCAGTCGATGCCCTTATCGTAAAAGTTCTCCAGCCACTCATTTTTCAACAGATTGTCAAAGTGCTTGGAAAGAAATCCCTTGCTACGGATACCCACTTTATAGAACAACAGATACAATACGGGCAACAACATGATGCCTGTAACATAGGACACCATCAACCCCACCGTTATAGAGAAAGCCTGATCCATAAAGATCGCTCCGGCTATGCCACTCATAAAGATCAAAGGCACAAATACCGCGATGGTGGTAAGCGACGAACTGAGCATCGGTGTGATCATCTCGGTCGTACCCGCAGCACAAGAGCGTTTCAGTGAATATCCCCGCTCGCGATACTGCGAAATATTCTCCGTTACAATAATGGCACTGTCTATCATCATACCCACCGCCAGGATCAAGCCTGACAGCGATATCACATTCAGCGACACATGACAGAAATAAAAGAA
Organism: Bacteroidaceae bacterium; assembly: GCA_011959205.1. Lineage (GTDB taxonomy): Bacteria > Bacteroidota > Bacteroidia > Bacteroidales > Bacteroidaceae > Phocaeicola. The sequence goes on along the minus strand of BLLV01000030.1, from coordinate 9,489 downwards.
AAAGAACGTGATAACAATCGAAGTGACCATGCTGATGCCGATAATCAGCGGTGAACGGACATCACCCAAAAACAGCACAGCTACAATGAAGATAAATAAAAAGCCCAAAGAAAGGTTTTGCTGTAGATTTGAAATGGTGTAGTCCAGCAACTCTGTCTGGTTGCGACTCACACTGAACTCGATATCCGGATACAGGACCGCAAAATAATCAGTCGTTTCCTTCAGCTTCGCCTTCATGGCATCCATATTTTCATCGCTCTGCTTGATAATGGCCAGCGTCACCGCCCTTTTTCCTCCGGCAACGGAACGTCCCATTTCTTTTTGCGAAACAATATCTACTTTGCAAAGTTCCTTCAACTGCATAATGCGTTCCCCTTTGCGGATATAGATATTCCTTACATCCTCCGGTGTACGGAGCAAAGTGGCTATGCGGATATTATATTCATAATAGCCATCCCTCACCAACATGCTTCCAGGTTCCACATTATTGGCGGAGAGCGCGTTCTCTATATCCTCCACACTGATGCCCGTCATGGCCAGTTTATCTTTATCCGGAAGTATTTGCAAAAGCCGTCCGGGCACTCCGGTTATATCCGCCATGGCCACTTCGGGCAACTGTTCGATACGGCGTTTCACCACATTCTCCGCCAGTTCGCACAATTCCAGGAATTGCCGCTCGTTGGTTTCCTGATAAGCACCGTCGTTTTTCAAGGTCATATTGACATAGAGCACAGGAATATCCGTCGCACTTGCCTTGATGGCCTTGGGGCGTGTCACTTCCTTGGGAAGACTGTTCATAGCGGCATCTATCTTCTCGTTTACCTCTATAAACGCCAAATCGGTATTCACGCCAAAATCAAACTCCAGACGAATCACGCCCGCCCCATCGCGGGTCTCACTTTTTATCTCTCTCAGTCCGGCCACTTGCAACAACTGTCTGCGCACAGGGGTCACCACCGTATTCTCTAGTTCGCGTGCCGATGAGTTCTCGCCCGTCACCTGTATGGTAATCTGCGGTATGGCAATATCGGGCAGCAAAGAAACAGGCAGAGAAAAGTAGGTCACCAACCCCACAATAAAGCAGGCGGTAAAGGCCATCAGCACCGCAATGGGGCGTTGCAATAAGAACTTAACCATACCTTCTAATTTTTAATGACCTTCACCGGGGCTTCGTGAGCCAGGTTCACATTTCCGGTAGTTATCACCTCCATGCCTTCTTCCAGTCCGTCTGTGACAGTATATTCCTCCATATTCTCCAATCCCGTATGCACATAGTTCCACATGGCTTTCCCCTCTTTCAGTGTAAACACCACCTGTTTGCCGGAACGCAGCACAACGGCCGTTTTGGGAATAACCAGTTGCTCGCCTACAGAGCGTTTCACGCTCACCCTTACATTCATGCCGTCGAACAATTTATTACTACCGTTCACCCGCGCCTTTACCCGTACCATTCCATTCTCGTCCACCAGCGGATTAATCTCGCTGATACTTCCCTGCCGCACTCCTGCCGCCGAAGCGTATGGAGTGATCTCCACCTTATCCCCTACCTTCAGCAATGGCAATTCATTTTCCAGTACGGTGAAATCCACCTCCATATTGCCTGTATGGATTACCCGGCAGAAAGCTCCGGAAGTCTTGGGCATATTATATTTCTTTTCAAAGAGGTTGGCAATCACTCCGTCGAAAGGAGCCGTCAATGTAGCTTGTTCCATATCATATCGGGCAGATTCGTACTGAGCCTTGCTCTGTTCGTAGCCGCTTTTTACCTTGGCCAGTTCCAGCACATCGGCAGGTACCGCCTTCAGGTTATCGGGAGCATAGCCCTGTCCTATCAATACATCCTGCATCTCCAAGGTAGCTTGCGCCAAGCTGTTTTTATTCTGCACCAGCGTATTGTTCAACTTAAACAAGTCCAGTTGGGCTATCTTCTGCCCTTTCCGCACCATCTCCCCGTTCTTTACCCAGATGTTTGCCACCACTTCCGACGTGCGGAAATACAAATCGGCATAATCCCGGGCCGTCACTTTCCCGTTACTGATTAATTCATGATTGAAGACCTGCTTTTTCAACGGCATCACCGTCACTTCATTGGGTAAAGAAGGAAGTACTGTCTCCACCCCCTCTTTTTCCATTGTTTCCTTTTTCTCTCCTGAACATGCAGTGAAAGAAACGGCTAATAATAAGCCCGATACGAATACTATGTGTGGTTTCATGGTCATGTTTTGTGATATCTGCAACAAATAAAAACTTTTTATTTCTAATAAACTAATTTTCGGGTACTTTTTTTAATAATTCCTGTGCTTTCTGTCTCATCTGCTTGATAGCAGTCGATTGAACTTTCGGTTCTTTCTCCAGAACCGTCCTCACCACCCGTTCCAATTTATCGCGCCGGTAAAAATCCGGCTCCGCATATAGATTAGCCAACAGATAATATGGGTAAATCCGCCCGGGCAGCCGATGAACAGCACGCATAAACCACTGTTCCGCACTGGCATAGTGCTTCATTTCCTGTTCATTCTTCCCTATCACATTCAGTATCATAGGGTCACCACTCACTTTCAACGCCTCCTTCAGTACCCTGTTCGACAGTTCCGGTTCATGTAATTTATGCAAAGCATGACCATACTCGAACATAAAACGGGCATTCCCCACCATTTCTTTCTGAATCTCTGCATAACATTCCACCGCTTGCCGATAAGCTCCCGACTGGTAAAACATACGGCTTTTAGTCCATTGTTTACAAGCTGACACCACTTTGCTTTTCTGCTGATAGTTATAGAAACACCCATAGCTTCCAACTAACAATAAGATAGTAAACAAAAGGCGAAACCAGCCTTTCTCCAAAGGCAGAACCCGGATACCACAAGCCAGCACTAATATTACTAAGGCTGAAACAAAAGCCGAAAATTGCAAAGGATAAGAAGAGAATGCAAATACCATTAAAGAAAGCAATGCACCGCATAGCCCATAAATGCCTTGTTTATGACCTATGTACATGCTTCCTCCCATTATCAGCAGCCCGAAGCAAAGCACAGGCACTCCCCACGCAATGGCTACTTGCAGATATTCATTAAAAACATATTCCGGAGCGCCTGCCACAAGCTCCTCTGTCACCGTATAATCTCCGGTGGCAAAATAATCCTCCTGCGCCTGTCCATAAGCAGCCGGAACACTGTTCCATCCGCATCCTGCCCACGGATGCTCACTGACAGCATGAGCAGCAATTTTCCACATAAACAGACGTCCGTCTGCCGAATCTTTTTTCATTTGATAAATACCCCCCAATGCTATACCGCTTAAAATACAGGTTACTACGGCAAAAGACACAGCCTGCTTACGATGATGCTTGATATAATGCTGAATTTCCCTCTTATAGTGCATACCACAAACATAAACGGAAGAGACCGCTGCGGCTATCCATGCCGAACGGCTCATTCCGGCAGGCAACACACAAAGAATCAATAGCATTCCAGCCACAGCCATATAGTAAGGTATGGTTTTCTTATACTCTTTCCGCTTTAACCATTCGTGCAGACAAACAGGGAATATCATGGCCAAATAACCTGAGTAGGGACCGGGATTATAGAACGAACCGGTCAAAGCATAGAGGGAATGGTTGGAATAGGTAAAGCCATACACCTGGCGGATGCCCCAAACCGCCTCCATTCCTCCATATAGAATAAACACCCATGAAACAACGGCCGGAAGACATTCCTTAATCCGTGCCGGAAAAAGAAATACCAGCAGAGCAAAAGCTGCCGATGAAAGAACGCCATAGGCATACATCCACCGCCAGTCATCCGCCAATATATCGGCAGGCAGGGAAGACGTGCCGCAACACACCACGCTGAGGCACAACACAACCGGTATGCCCACCATCGAATTTATTCCATATTTCAAGCAGTTCTCTCTCATCCCCCATTATTTTATTTTTTTAAACACCCTGTCCCAGCAAATCTCGTCCGTCACCCGGTTCTTCGATGTCCAGATGCGCGTAGCCTTGCCCACAATATATTCCTCCGGCAAAAGCCCCCAATAACGGGAATCCTGCGAGTTGTAACAATTGTCACCCCCCATAAAGTAATAGTCGTGCGTAAATACATAATGGTTTATCTCACTACCGTCCAGGTAGAAACGTCCGTCGCATGCGGTCAGTTTCTTGCGCTGCTCCCACTCTATAAGGTTACGGTAAACCGCATAATGGTGTCTGTCCAGCCTTACGGTATCTCCCCGGGCAGGCAAATAAAGCGGACCAAATTCCTGCACCGTCCAGCCCGTCACACTGTCCAGAGGATAAGCCTTGAAAGAACCGCCCTTTATCATCTCATCTCTGTTTCTTTCACTACGCATATAACGAGCCAAGCTGTTCTGAGAATCTATATTTCCCAGTTCTCCCCTGTATCCACGGACACGGTAATGCGCATTGCGGATTTCCACCGTATCGCCCGGCAGGGCGATGCAACGCTTCACATAATAGCGCATCACATCAAACCCGATGCTGTCCCAACGCTCCGGATAAGGGAAATTAAAAACCAGCACCTCGTTACGGCGGAATTTTCCTGTCCCCCTCAGCCGGGCAATCTCCAGCGGCTTGTGGTCGAAAGCGTCATTCAAGTTGAAAATCCGCCCCCCTCTCAACACTTTGTTCACCAGCACACAGTCACCGGGGACAATGGCAGGCGTCATGGAATCCGTAGGAACGGAGAACGAAGAGAACAGGAACACCTGCGACAGCAGCCATACAGCCGACACACACAGAAAGGCCACCGACAGGTACAAAAGCCAGTCAATCGCCACCGACAAGTATTTCTTGGCCTTCTCCTTCATCATCCGTTCTTTTTACCAACAGTTCCGTTGGCACATCCCTTAATATCCGGTCCTTTCATAACACCGGATTTATCCACATAAAAAGTATCTGTGAGGAAATGCAATGTTTTCCCATCCGGACTTTCCGCCAATACAAAAGTATTGTCTCCCACCACATTCTTTATGAAACACCTGTCTCCTCTGCGGGTTCCAACTCCCAATACACGATGTTGGTTGATTGAAGAAGCACACAGATATACCAACCCTTCATCGGAAGAATACAGTTTCCGTTGCAAATCCAACATGATATTTACCGGAGGGACATAATATGAATCTGTGACATCCTTAAACAAAGGGTTCTTCACATAAGTGCGATACCCGTCATCCTGCATATCCATTGACACCGGCTCAGGCGCAAACAAGCGGCGGTACACCTTGGGAGGAATCAGTTTCCTTTTCTCCGAGAACTTTTTCCGATGTTCTTCACAACTCATCTCACTAGCTGCAAAACCATGCCATTCACCCTCATTGTCCATTACAGAACACCAAGAATGACCATCTTCTGATTTTGCCCATGTGGTACAATCGATGGCAACAGGGATACCGACTGAACGCAGAAGAAAAATAAAATACAAAGCGAGTCCTTCACAATTGCTTTGCTTGTATCTGTCCACCATTTCAACACTAGAGTAAACGGGGAGCATACCGACAAAATCAAAACGGCCTTTTAATGAATCGTTCAGCAACATACAGGCATCTACCGGAGTAGCCACTTGAGAAGAACGTACCATAGGAAGATACTTCCGCAGCATTTTTCTCCGCCAAGGACATAACGGTTCATTAGAGGCACGATACGGAAGTATATACCGGCAAAAAGCATCAAAATCAAGCTTTTCGGCCCAAGGAGTGTTCCACACCTCAAAAGCGCACTCGATATTGTCAATCAAGAAATCGGAAGTCATTACTTCCACGTCTCTTACCTTTATTCGCCGTATATAATATCCACAATGGAATAAAGAATCAAAAACATGCTTTATTTGAGCTTCATCGTGCCCCGAATAAATAATATCAGGCATGTAGCTTATGCCATTCGGAGTAAATAAAGTATCACAAAAACCTATGTGATAGGGCATATTCCGTATCAGAAAGGTTGCAGCCGCCAACTTTAAGGAGTCGGATTCATAATGTTGCAAAACTTTCTCCAACTCCGCCCTATTCTTTCCCGCCTGGCGCAAAGCCCATTCCAAAGAGTCCACATGGGTTGTACAAGCCGGAAGGAGTAACAGAACAGCTCCAAACAAATAAATAATGTGTCTTTTCATTTCTTCCCTCTTCTCTACGTTTTATTTAAAATGTTTCATATCCTCTAAGAAATCAAAACCAAGTCATATCAAAAACTCACCTTCAGCAAAAAGCACTATCAGACCTTTATTTTACATGAAAGCAACTCAAAATCATCAACCAGCCCTACAGCGTAAAGCATAGTGTCATCGTCAGACACACAAATCGAAGATACATCTATATCAAATATAAATTCTTTCAAAAAATTACCCTCCCAATCATATACCCTGACAGCATTTCCATGAAAAGCGGAAAGAGCATGCTCAACAGTTGTCTTCCCCGAATACAATGCATATATATATTTTTTTGTCACAGCTATATTTATATAACCCAATTTATTATGTCTGCTCATAGCCGCAGCGTAAGAATCTCCCGACAATTCCGGTTTATATGCAGGATAGCAATCCACTAAAGTTCTTATTTCCGATATTGAATCAGCTGACAATTGATAAAAAGATAGCATAGGGGTCATAAAAATGGCATGTACCAATCGCTTCCCGTCAGGAGAAATTAATATATTGCCTTGATAAGCCATGGCTCTTGCTAATTCCGGAATATTTCTTTCCGCATTGTCACGATAAGGTTGTTCACATGCCATAGAAACTTCCTTTCCAAATGAATCAAGAATCTTAAAACGTCCCTGTTCATAAGGTCCTATTCCTATATAAGTTTCAAATGATGTAGGTACAAGGCTATAATTCAATGACGAAAAAGTTTTCCTTTTCTTTAACACCAGTCCTTTGTCCGAGAAATCAATATCCGTGCAACACCATAGACGGCTATCATAAAAACCATGTTGTCCTTGCAAATAATAAAAATTATCAAACCTAAGATATTCATTGGGACCTTGTCCTCTTGAAACCACTTCACGATATGTCAAACAATCTAAATCCACCCAGTAAAATAAAGAATCAGCCATCCTATCAGCAATCAACAAATTCTTACCATCCACCATCATTCCATAAGCTTGTCCTATTATCAATCCATCTACAGACAAAGGTTCAAACAAAATTGTTTCCTGTTTTGTCTGCTTCACATTGTTATTGCAAGCTCCAAAGAAACAGACCAGTCCCCCCAAAAGCAATATTCTTATATTCATATATTTCAATACATTCTTTGAAAGAATAGTGAAATATTCATAGAAATAAATTTTCACTATTCTCATATCAACAATTAATATTGTCTATATCCTTCAACGTCTTCTATACCAATGCCTTTACATCTGCTAGAAGTCGTGATACAGAAAGTTATTTCAACCTCAGGATTAGCTAATGCTTCCACATTAGCCAAAGCAAAATCAGACATTACATCCGATTTATGAGCGTTATACACATTCATTCCTGCAATCAAAGCAAACGCTGCAACTATAGTTGCTTTCAAAATATTCTTTTTCATTTGGTTTCTGGTTTTAAAGATGATTATTACTTATGTCTTAATCTCTTTTACTTCCGCCATATACAGTGATAAGGCATACATATTATTAAAATTAGAAATAGTTTACTTATAATACGCAGCTAAACGGCTAGGCAATTTTTCTCCTTCTTTCAATTTTATACACAAAATTCCTTCTATCTGATTTTTATAATTAATACAATACTTTTCAACATACTCTTTAAACTCCTTTTTTTGCGATGGAGCAATTATTGTTATTTTAAAGATTTGTGTAGGATTAAATAATGTCACTATATTGTTTTCTTTTGTTGAAAGAAAGCAATACTTCTCATTAATAATATACATGAGAATATTCTTTTCTGATTTATCACACAAAATAACGCTTCGCATTTTGCTATTTCCTTCAACACTTTGTGCACTAATAAAATTAGAGCACGCAAGCATAAACATCATCAGCAATAATATTTTTTTCATAGAGTTTTTTAATTAAATGTTCTATTACATTCATATTCAACACACAATAAACAACTTTGCCAATCATTATTATATTTCAGACAAGTCTAGTGTATGTACTACAAAATCAATTGTTTTAGGATCATGCCCCAAAAGAATGATTTTATCATCACTTATAGCCATTTGCAAATATTTTTGTGGAAGATCTATTTTTTTTACAGGATTACCATCCCAGTCAAAGATTAATAACTTATCACCTCCTCCCCACGCTTTTCCTTTTACTCTAGCCTGTCCAAGAAATAACCCAATGCAATATTTTTCAGAGCCTCCAATATCAACAAACCCACAAATATTATCTTTTTGAAAAGTTACTGATTTCCTATCTCCTTTTGAGGCATCAATATAATGCGGAGGAGTCATCATGTATTCTTTTAATAATTGTGGATGAAGCATATTATCCATATTGTAAAATGATATTCCTTCACCATATTGATTTCCGACAGCTAATTTTTTTTTATTTGGTTGATATGCTATAAGAGCTTGATAAGCAAATGCATTTTCGGTATAAGAAGCAACAGCTGATACATCAGATTTTGGGTATTCTCCAAATGTACCCATTAATACTCCTTCATTATTGAAAAGAGCAAAACGAGCTTTTTTAATAAGTCCTGTAGCTAAAATAGAATTTTCCGTAAGAGCATAAATGTTAAAAGGAATAATATCATCATTTTCATCTATTTTTATTGTTGTATAGCTAATTGATGCAGAGTCATTTAACGAAAGATATAAAAATTCTCTTTTATTATTATCATATACTCCCAGCTTATTCCCCAGCACACTTACCGTGTTAAAATTCACAAATTCATCTGGACCTAATCCTTTAGTACCAAAACTCCTTATGTATCTTCCTGTTTGCCAATCAAATACTGTCATTAAAGAAGATGTAAAAACATTACACATTACCAACTTCCCATTTACATATCTCATTAGAAAAGGATTTTGTATACTATCAATTTCAAACTCCACCTGTTGCGCTTGCAATTCTTTAGTCACAACAAAAATGTCACTTAAAGATTTCTTGGAAGGCTCACAAGAAATACATATAATGGCCAATAATAAAGAAAATATTTTATTCATACCCCATTCAACTTACATCAACTATTACAACTCTAAATTAAATCAAAACTAAAACATTGTAGGAATAGAAAAATCTATCCCTACAACAAAAAATTGGTTCTTGCACAATAGACAAAATTAACCTATATCTACCTTAATAATCATAATCAAATCTATAACCATAAAGAGTAACTCCTAATTCAGTGCTACATGTAGAATTATAAGGAGCTTCGCATTCATATTCTGATCCACCGCTTTCTACATAGTAAGCTAAAGCTTCTACATTAGTCAGAGCCAAATCAGACATTACATCCGATTTATGAGCATTATACACATTCATTCCTGCTATCAAAGCAAATGCTGCAACTATAGTTGCTTTCA
>BLLV01000029.1 GCA_011959205.1 Bacteroidaceae bacterium | reverse complement strand
CGAAAGATTTTTAACTTTATTTCAATGTAAATAGGCTTAGCCTGACGGCTATGGGATAAAGCCTGCCCCTGCAGCCCAATTACAATTTCATTTACTTCACCCTTCTATTCAATTGGTTATTCGCTTTATCCGGCTTGGATTTGCCTACCCGTTTACCACCCGGCTTCTTTTTCATTTCCTGTTTCGCCTTAAAGGCAAATGGATTCTTCTTATTTACCATAAATAGTCTCTTTTTTCTGCAAAAATAAAGGATAAAAGTCAATATTCATTCTATTTATTGGCAATAATATAGAATTTACTTACTTTTGTCCTTTCAAAACACTCTGTTCATGACCACATTCAATTACACGAGCATATTAACGCAGGCAGTAGATGAATTATCTGACAGCCAGTCCTATAAAGGATTATTCCACCAACACAAAGATGGAGATCCCTTACCCTCTGCCAAGGCCCTATACAAGATCGTAGAACTGGCACGCGCCATTCTCTTCCCGGGATACTTCGGAAATTCCACCGTCAACAGCCACACCATCAACTACCATATCGGGGTAAATGTAGAAACCCTGTTCGGGCTGCTGACCGAACAAATCCTGGCAGGACTCTGTTTCGGACAGGAAAATAATAAAAATGCAACCGATGACAATGAACCGTGCAGAGATACAGCCGCCTTGCTGGCTGCTCGTTTCATCAATAAACTGCCCGAACTCCGCCGCATTCTCGCTACCGATGTAGAAGCCGCATATTACGGTGACCCCGCCGCCACATGCTTTGGCGAAATCATCAGTTGCTACCCAGCTATCCGCGCCATCAGCAATTACCGCATCGCACACGAACTGCTAATGCTGGGAGTGCCTTTAATTCCCCGTTTCATTACTGAAATGGCACATTCGGAAACCGGCATCGACATCCATCCGGGAGCACAGATAGGGCATCATTTCACGATCGATCACGGCACAGGTGTGGTCATCGGAGCAACCAGCATCATCGGGAATAATGTGAAACTCTATCAAGGAGTGACATTAGGAGCCAAAAGCTTTCCGCTAGACGACAATGGAAACCCCATTAAAGGCATTCCACGCCACCCTATTCTGGAAGATGATGTCATTGTATATTCCAATGCAACAATTTTAGGGCGTGTGACTATTGGCAGAAAGGCTACTATAGGAGGAAATATTTGGGTAACAGAGAATGTTCCTGCCGGAGCACGTATCATACAACACAAAAACAAAGATGAATAATAAAAAATAATTCATATCTTTGCAACTTTAAAACCTTTTAAGCCGGAAACTGTATGACTCTTCAACAACTGGAATATATTTTAGCCGTAGATGAGCTGAAACATTTTGCCCAAGCTGCCGAATACTGTAAAGTGACTCAACCCGTCTTGAGTGCCACCATACAAAAATTGGAAGACGAACTAAACACTAAATTATTCGACCGCACCACCCAGCCCGTGCAACCTACTCTGACAGGACGTAAGGTCATAGAGCAAGCCAAAATAGCCTTGAAACAAATCAACCTCATCAAGGATATAGTAAAAGAGGAAACACGTTCACTAAGCGGTATATTCCGTTTAGGAGTACTACCCACCATCGCTCCTTATCTGCTGCCCCGCTTCCTTCCTGAACTGTCAGAAGAATACCCTGCCTTGGATATCCGAATAATCGAGATGAAAGGCCGGGATGGCATTGAAACATTGAAAAACGGTGAGCTAGAGGCAATCCTTATAGCTGAAGCAACAGAAGGAGAGCACCTTCACTCCATTCCTCTTTACCATGAAGCTTTCTTAGGATACATTTCAAAATATAGCCCCCTCTTTAAAAAAGAGAGCATTCGTCCTGGAGACATAAATGGCGAACAACTGTGGCTGCCGGACGAAGGACATTGCTTTCGGAACCAACTGGCACGTTTCTGCCAGCTAAATGTCGAAATCTCCGGACAAACCACTTACCGGCAAGGAAGCATGGAAACCTTCATGCGCATGGTGGAGAGCGGCAAAGGAATCACGTTTATTCCTGAATTAGCCGCTTTGCAACTTACTGAAGAACAGAAAAGACTGATACGCCCATTTGTCATGCCACGTCCTGTAAGAAAAATCTACCTGGCGACACGCACTGATTTTATCCGTCATTCGTTGCTGAACATTCTGACCGAAAAAATCAAAGCCTGCGTACCTAAGGAAATGCTAACCTTGCAAAACGGACAAAAAGTAGTGTGATTATAATCACACTACAAACACTTTACATTAAATCACAAGCAAATTCATCCTTCCGATAAGATTAATCTTTTAAATAATTGATTAGCAAATGAAAAATCACTAAATTTGTCCCATCAATTGAAATTACGTAATTATCATTTAAGATGAAGGAAGAATTCGAGCTAATCGCCAAGACTTTCCAGGGGCTGGAAGAGGTACTGGCAAAAGAACTCACCGGACTGGGAGCCAGTAATATAGAAATAGGAAGACGCATGGTAGCCTTTACGGGCAATAAAGAAATGATGTATAAGGCAAACTTCTGCCTGCGTACTGCCATTCGCATCCTGAAACCCATTAAACATTTTGAGGCGAAGAATGCCGACGAGGTTTACGAAGCAATTAAAGCCATCGCATGGGAAGACTTTTTGGATAAAGACAAAAGTTTTGCCGTAGATGCTGTGGTTTTCTCGAACGAATTCCGTCACTCCAAGTTCGTGGCCTACAAGGTAAAAGACGCCATTGTGGACTATTTCCGTGAAAAGACAGGAAACCGCCCCTCCGTACGCATCAACCATCCCGATGTGGCACTGAACATCCATATAGCCGAAGACCAATGTACTCTGTCATTAGACAGTTCGGGTGAGTCACTCCACCGCCGGGGCTATCGCCAGGAAGCCGTAGAAGCTCCTTTGAATGAAGTACTGGCAGCCGGTATGATCCTGATGACCGGATGGAAAGGAGAATGTGATTTGATAGACCCGATGTGCGGTTCAGGAACAATTCCTATCGAAGCTGCCCTGATAGCACGCAACATCGCCCCCGGCGTATTCCGTAAGGAGTTCGCTTTTGAAAAGTGGAATGATTTTGATCAGGAACTATTTGACCGCATCTACAATGATGACTCACAGGAACGTGAATTCACACATAAGATTTTTGGATATGACAACAATCCAAAGGCAAATGAAATAGCAGTTCACAATGTAAAAGCTGCCGGACTAAGTAAGGAAATCACCTTAAAAATCCAACCATTCCAGCAATTTGAACAACCCAAAGAAAAGAGTATCATCATCACCAACCCTCCATACGGAGAACGTATCTCAACCAACGACTTGCTGGGCTTGTATCAAATGATAGGTGAACGATTGAAACACTCTTTTACCGGTAATGATGCCTGGGTATTAAGTTATCGTGAAGAATGTTTTGACCAGATTGGCTTAAAACCGTCTATAAAAATTCCCCTATTCAACGGTTCGTTGGAATGCGAATTCCGCAAGTACCAATTATTTGACGGCAAATACAAAGAATTCCGCAGTGAAAACGCCAATCGGGAATTCAAGCCCCGTCAAGAAGAACCCCGTCCGCGCCGTAACACAGAAAAAGTGGAATATAGAGAACGTCGCGAACATCGTAGCTTTGACAACAGACGTGAAAGACGTGGCAATTTCAAAAGCAGGCCTCATAGATTTAATGACAATAAAGAAAAGACAGAAGAATAAACAATTATGAGAAAATTAATCAACCTGATCGCCTTATTAATCATGGCTTTATCTGTAACATGGGCACAAGACAAGAAAAGTTTCACACTGGAAGACTTGATGCCGGGAGGAAACAATTACTATAACCTGCTTCCACAGAATCTGTATGGTTTGCAATGGTGGGGGGATGTATGCATCAACGCCGACATAGAAGAGGTAAAAACCATCCATCCGGCAAATGGAAAGGAAAACATACTGATTACCTTACAGGAAGTGAATGAACTGTTGGCAAACAAGGAATTAGGGAAAATCTATCACTTCATAAACTCATCTTTCCCATACGCTGAAAAGATGATGTTGGTAAATACCACTTCCAATAAAGTGCTGATTGACTTAGCCAAAAAGGAAATAGTATGGAGCCAGCCTTGCGCTCCTAAAGCCGCCAACCAGGACTGGAACAAGGAAAGCCGTTCATTGGCTTATACCCTTGACAACAATCTGTTTGTAACGACCGCCAACGGAAAAACACAACAAGTTACCAACGAACCGAAAGGCATCGTATGCGGACAAAGTGTACACCGTCAGGAATTTGGTATCTCGAAAGGTACTTTCTGGAGTCCGAAAGGAAACCTGCTTGCTTTCTACCGTATGGACGAAAGCATGGTAACCGATTATCCACAAGTAAATACCTCCACCCGCATAGCGACACTGGAGCCGGACAAGTATCCGATGGCAGGAATGACCAGCCACAAAGTAACTGTCGGCATCTACAATCCGGCCAATCAAAAAACAGTTTATCTGAAAGCCGGAGACCCTACCGACCGTTATTTCACCAATATCAGCTGGAGTCCTGACGAGAAAAGTGTTTATGTCATTGAACTGAACCGTGACCAAAACCATGCCCTGCTATGCTGTTATGATGCGGAAACAGGAGAGCCGCTGAAAAGCAATCCCCTCTATGAAGAAGAACATGCCAAGTATGTAGAACCTCAACATCCCATTGTTTTTCTGCCTTGGGATCACACAAAGTTCATCTATCAGAGCCAACGCGACGGCTACAACCATCTTTACCTGATGGACACCCAGGTTTCCGTATATCCGGAATCACATGGAACTGCAGCCGGAGGGTCTTACCGGGAAAGCTACAAGACCAGACAGCTTACCCAAGGCGACTGGGTGGTGCAAAACATTCTCGGCTTTAACGAAAAGACCAAGGAAGTCATCATCATGAGTACAGAGGTTTCCCCTTTGCAGAGCAACGCATACGCTGTGAATGTAAAGACAGGCAAACGCCGCCTCATCGGCAATAAAGACGGTATGCATTATGTACAACTGTCCGGTAGCGGCAACTATGTGATAGACAACTATACTTCTTTCACCATTCCCCGGAATATCGAGATCGTTCCCACTTCCGGAAAAGGAAAGACTGTCAGCCTGCTGGCTGCCACCAATCCGATGGAAGCATACAATATGCCCGAAATCACTGTCGGTACCCTCAAAGCTGCCGATGGCAAAACCGACTTATACTACCGCCTGATAAAGCCGGTGAATTTTGACCCGAACAAAAAATACCCGGCCGTAGTCTACGTGTATGGCGGACCGCATGCCCAGCTAATCCACAACAACCGCAACTATGACGCCCGCGGATGGGATATTTACATGGCACAACTGGGTTACGTCATGCTGACCGTCGACAACCGGGGCAGTGACAACCGGGGGCTGGAATTTGAGAACTGTACGTTCCGCCAATTGGGAACCGAAGAGATGAAAGACCAGGTGAAAGGAGTGGATTTCTTAAAATCATTGGGTTATGTGGACAATAACCGCATTGGCGTACATGGTTGGAGTTTCGGTGGTTTCATGACCACCAACTTGATGCTGACTTACCCCGAAATATTCAAAGTAGGAGTAGCCGGCGGTCCTGTCATCGACTGGGCTTACTACGAAGTAATGTACGGCGAACGCTACATGGATACTCCGCAAACCAACCCCGAAGGCTACAAGAACGCTAACCTGAAACTGAAAGCCGGAAACCTGAAAGGACGTCTAGAAGTAATCACAGGTGCCAATGACCCCACTTGTGTCCCTCAGCACAGCATCAGCTTCCTCCGTGCCTGCATTGATGCAGGAACCCAACCCGACTTCTTTATGTATCCGGGCGACGGCCATAATATGTTCGGACGCGACCGTGTCCACTTGTATGAACGCATTACACGCTATTTTGAAGACCATTTAAAATAAACACAAAAGATAAGATTATGAAACTGTTGCTATTAGGCTCAGGCGGACGTGAACACGCCCTGGCATGGAAGATTGCTCAAAGTCCCAAAATCGAAAAACTATATATCGCACCGGGAAACGCCGGAACAAGTAATGTAGGCGAGAATGTAGCAATTAAAGCAGACGACTTTACAGCAATCAGAGAGTTTGTAGTAAAGAATAACATAGATATGGTAGTGGTAGGTCCCGAAGACCCGTTGGTCAAAGGAATCTATGACTATTTCAAAAAAGATGAAGCACTGAAAAACATTCCTGTTATCGGGCCTTCAAAAGCGGGTGCGGTACTGGAAGGCAGCAAGGAGTTCGCCAAAGGCTTCATGCAACGCCACAACATCCCGACAGCCGGTTACAAAAGCATCACTGCCGCAAATCTGGAAGAAGGGTTAGCCTTTCTGGAAACACTGGAAGCTCCATACGTACTGAAAGCCGACGGCCTTTGCGCCGGAAAAGGCGTACTGATTCTTCCCACCTTGGAAGAAGCCAAGAAAGAATTGAAAGAAATGTTGAGCGGAATGTTCGGTGACGCCTCCGCCACTGTAGTGATTGAAGAATTCCTGAGCGGAATAGAATGTTCCGTATTCGTGCTGACCGATGGAAAGAACTACAAGATTCTGCCCGAAGCCAAAGACTACAAACGCATCGGCGAAGGCGACAAAGGGCTGAACACCGGTGGCATGGGTAGCGTATCTCCTGTTCCGTTTGCCGACAAAGCATGGATGAAGAAAGTGGAAGAACGCATCATCCGCCCCACTGTGGAAGGATTGGCAGCAGAAGGCATCGACTATAAAGGATTTATCTTCTTCGGTCTGATTAATGTAAAGGGAGAACCGATGGTCATCGAATACAATGTACGCATGGGCGATCCGGAAACAGAAAGTGTCATGCTGCGCATCAAGAGCGACTTGGTGGAACTGCTTGAAGGAGTAGCAACAGGCAATCTGGATGAAAAAGTCTTGGAGATAGACCCCCGTTCGGCAGTATGCGTCATGCTGGTATCCGGCGGATATCCGGAACATTACGACAAGGGATTTGCTATCAGCGGAATAGAAGAGATTGAAAACAGCATTGTATTCCATGCAGGAACGGCAATGAAAGACGGCCAGGTAGTCACTAGCGGCGGACGTGTCATTGCAGTCAGCTCCTACGGCGCCAATAAAGAAGAAGCCTTGGCACAATCATTCGCCAATGCAAAGAAAATCAATTTCGACAAGAAATATTTCCGTTCTGATATTGGATTCGACCTGTAATCAGCAGACGATCAACCCATGGCAGGCTATGACAAATTCCAAATAGATATGGCAAAGGGAAGGTTCACCTTCCCTGCTGCCATCCTTATATGCCTGCTTCTCCGAATCATCACCGGCAATGAATGGCAAGATGCAATCAATTTGCTGGTCTGTGCTTTGACAGCATACCTGCTGATCGAGGTAAACACCACCTTCACGCTGATACGGACACGCAGTACCTTGCATGTCAGCTTTTACGTATTCCTGTCCACAGCCTGCCTGTTTCTGCATTCCTTCCAGTATGCCGTTTTTGTGCCGCTCGCCTTTCTGATCGCTATTTCCCAATTATTCAGCAGCTACGAATCCCCCCATCCGGCGGAAAGTATATTCCATGCCTTCTTTTTCATCGGACTGGGAAGCCTGCTGTTTCCACAGCTGCTTTATTTTGTGCCGCTGTTCTATCTGGGAATGATCAATTTCAGATCCCTGTCACTCAAAAGCTTCTTTGCCGGGCTTATAGGGCTCTGTGTGCCCTACTGGCTCTTTTTCGGCTATGCGTTCTGTTACGACAAAATGAATCTTTTCTATCACCCTTTACAGGAGTTTATTCATTTTCAACCCATCAGTTATGAGCTATTGGGGTTGGACAGAATCATATCCTGCGGAATCATCACCCTGATATCGCTGGTCAGCAGCGTGCATTATTTTCATGTATCTTATCTGGATAAGGTACGCACACGTATATTCCTTTTTTTCCTGATTACCGTTGAAGCCTGGATTTATTTACTGGGTATCTTGCAGCCACAGCATTTCGACCTCCTGCTACAGATGCAGATCATTGTAGGCTCCATTTTAACAGGACATTTATTTACTTTAACCCATAACCGCTTTACCGGCATCTTTTTCATCATTACATTTGTTCTATTAATAGTTCTAACTATATACAATTTATGGATGCAATTCTTCAATTCCTGATCGACTGGGGATATTGGGGTCTTTTCCTGGGCTCTTTTATAGCCGGAAGTGTTCTCCCGTTCAGTTCGGAGGCTGTACTGGCAGCCTGTGTCGGTCCGCTGGGCTTGGACCCGGTGATCAGTATAGCCGCCGCCACCGCCGGCAATGTTGCCGGAGGCATGACCTGCTACTGGATGGGGCATTTGGGCAATATGGAATGGATCGAGAAATATTTTCATGTAAAAAAAGAGAAGATGGATCGTGCGGAGCGGTTTGTACACGGACGGGGTGCCTGGATGGCCTTTTTCGCCTTCATCCCTATTTTAGGAAGCGCCATATCCATTGTATTGGGCATGATGCGTGCCAATATATGGATTGTCATTCTCGCTATGACCCTCGGAAAGATACTCCGCTACGCCTTATTGGTATGGGGGGTATTGGAAGCCTCCGCTTTAATACATTAAAATGATGAAACTGGAACAAACAGCAGATGGAAGTTATACCCTCTATGTGCCCGAACTGGACGAACATTATCATTCGGTAAAAGGGGCACTGACGGAGTCACAACATATCTTTATCGAAATGGGATTAAAGCATTCTCCCGTTTCCGAACCCCACATTCTGGAGATAGGCCTGGGAACAGGGCTGAATGCCTTTCTGACACTGCTTTCGGCAGAAGAAACCCGACGGAAAGTACATTATACAGGTATCGAACGCTATCCGTTAGCCGAAGAAACTTTGAAACAACTGGACTACCCCCACCTGATCGGCAAACAGCATGAGGAGGATTATTACGCCATCCACCGGGCGCCCTGGAACACAGAAACAGCTGTATCCCCTTGGTTCACATTGCACAAGATTGAAGGTGATTTTACCCGGCTTTTCAACCCGGTGGAAAGAAGCCGTCCTGCCGTTCCCCGATACGACATCATCTACTTTGATGCCTTCGCTCCCGAGAAGCAACCCGAAATGTGGGAGCAGTCTCTGTTCGATACGTTATACAAGGTATTGAACGACGGAGGTATCCTGACGACCTACTGTGCCAAAGGGGTGGTAAGAAGGATGCTGCAAACAGCCGGATTCACAGTAGAACGCCTTCCCGGCCCTCCGGGAGGAAAACGCGAGATACTACGGGCAACCAAGTCTGATCAGACTTTCAAGGCAGAAACGGATGAGAGGTCAAGTCTTACCTAAAAGCAGTCTCACTATGAGATGGCTTCCGTTGCATACATAAAGAAATCTCCGACTTATCACAAGCCAGAGATTCCGCTTTATAAATTTAAAGTTTTTA
>BLLV01000028.1 GCA_011959205.1 Bacteroidaceae bacterium | reverse complement strand
TGAAGCTTTTGAAGGATTTTTCAAGGCATTTCCTATAGCGTATGATAAACGGCCACATCCCATTGAAAAAAGTAAGATATTGGAAAGAACATTTTCATGGATGGAAAGAAAGAGTTCTTTCATTATAGAATTTCTGTCAGCTTCGGATAATAAACTTAATGAAGTCCATCCCAGTTCATTGAAACATGCCCCAAAACCTTCTATCACTTGAGCCTGTCCTTCCTTTGTAGTATTGATCGTAATTTGTTCTTCTTCATCAGTTGGAAGGGATTCACCGGACTCTTCATGTACCTAACTTTCCGTCTTTGTAGTACATACATGTATTACACTTTTATCTTCTGTGCAAGAAGATAAAACAATCCTATACCGATAAGGCTTCCTATTATTATTTTCTTATTCATTCTATTAATTTTTTATCTTAATGGCGAATTTCGTTTCTCGCAAATCATTACTTCTTTTTCTGTCCTTATTTTATAACATTACCAGTTCTTTTTACCAACGACAGTGTTTGCCCATACTTTCCATTCATATTCTCCTGCTTTCTTTATTTCAAAAGGTCCGGGAAAAGGATTATTGCCGCTGTGTGCCGACACATGATATTCTTTGTTTTGAGCTGTAGCCGAGAAACTCAATGCTACAAAACATAAAAGTTGAAGAAGTTCTTTTCTCATTATACTTGTTTTTTTACTTTTAAGCACCAACCCAACGGCATGATTATTCCTGCCAATGTCCAGACATGAGGTAAAGCATCACATTGTGCAAGGAAGTATAGAACAATGGCAGGTAAAATCTTTGAAAGGGTAGTCATTTCAAGCTCATTCAAAGCCACATCAAAATATATATCCTTACTTATTTCCCGGCAAAGCGGAACCAGTTAAAGTCGGCATATCCGTCTACTCCGCTTTCTTCGGTAGAGAAATTGAACATGGCAAAACGGTTGGCGGTCCACACCAGTCCAAGTCCCATATTCAGGACATTCCCTATCGGATGAAATTCTTTTCCATCTGTACTATAATAAAAGCGTGCCGTGAAGTCCTTGTCCGTGGCTCGTGCCCTGATCCAAAGTTTGTCCTTTGTATAATTTCCGACAGCCGTTTCAATTATCTTTCCATCATTGCACATGATAATCTTCCTCATACCATTTTCCTGTTTTACGGCAACATAAGCATAAGGGAATTCAAATATTCCAAATCCGGCTGTATTACCATCTTTCAGTCCTGTAACATCCATCTCTACTGTGGCATGAGAACTGGGTCCCTGCACCCGTTGTGTTAAGGTATTTCTGGCATTCGGCAGATTCTTGGCTAGCGAAGCTTTCAATCTCATATATCCCGGACGTTCCGTCAACGACCATTTTGAATTATCCGGATTATGATTCCATTGCCATTGCAATCCAAGTGTTTTCTTATTAAACTCGTCTGTAGTGGCAGGAGATGACAAAGTCACTTTTTTCCCTGTTTGAGGTTTGGTATATACTATCGCATCTTTGCCGTTAACCCCCATCATCGGCCATCCATCGACCCATTTTACAGGCAGCAGGCAAGGTACACGGCCCAATGGTCCGCGATCTTGCATAATAATAAACCACCAATCGCCATTCTTCAGTTGTACCATTCCGCCTTGATGCAAACCATTGCCTGGATAAGCACTGTCGTCCTCCACAATTATTTTATGTTCATAAGGGCCATAAATGTTTTTAGAACGAAGACACACCTGCCATCCTTTCGTACCTCCTGCGGGACAAGTGATATAATACATTCCGTTTATCTTATACATGTGCGAGCCTTCCATACCGAAATCCTTACCCCAAGTTTGGCTATCCTTAAATCCTTTGTTCCATATTTCGACAGGTTTTCCCTTTACTGAGCGGACGTCAGAGTTTAATTCCGTGATATACAAAACGTGTTGTCCGTGAGCTACATATACTTTTCCGTCATCATCAAAGAATAGTCCCGGATCATATAAAAATTCTGGGAAAATAGTCCGTTTCCAAGGTCCTTCGGGTTTTTCAGCTTCGCAAATGGAAAAATGACCATTTTCAATACCCCAGCCATTGGGAGTGCAGAATGCTACATAAAATTTGCCATTATGATGCCGTATAGATGCAGCCCACGAACCATTCAGATAAAGACTGCCTCCTTTCAAATCAAAACGTGGATCTTCATCGTAACGCTCTACCGCATATCCGGCCATCTTCCAATTAACCAAATCTTTGGAGGTGGCTATGGGGCAGCCCGGCACATAATGCATGCTGGTAGAGACGAAATAGAAATCATCGCCCACACGGATTACATCCGGATCGGGCCAGTCTCCCCACATGATGGGGTTGGTAAATGTTCCATCACCATTGTCGGGTGTCCATACTTGCTGGGAGAACGTGGGTAGCGTGTTACACAATAATAATAGAATTGCTACAATATTTTTTAGTTTCATACTTTTTATTTTAAAAGAGTTGTTATACTGTCTTTTTGAATATTTTAAGGATTACGTCCCGTTATTCCTCTATCAGGAACCAAACCGTTCCTCCTGCTTTTACAGTTACGGGCAAAACCAGTTCTTCCTTGCTGTTCAGTTGATATGTTTTTTTAATTCCGTCCTCAGTGACCACCGAAGCCTTACCGTTCAATCCGGTATAATATAATGGTAATTTCATTTCCTTGGTTATATCACTCTCTGTCGGATTGAATACAACAATCATACCTTTATGATCAATAAAAGGATTAGCGTGCATCATGCAGTCTAAGTCACGACCTGTAGGACGGCTGACATGAATAATATCAGAAGTCAGGATATCACGGTATTTCTTGAACCAATTAATCCATTTCAATACCATCGCCTTTGTTGCCGGTGTATCATATAAGCGGTTTCCACGGATCGTTAACATACAACCACTAGCCAGGAATTGTATCAATTGTTGTTCATAGCGGTCTATATTTTCACACAACGGTTCTAATCCTACCCGAGGATCATTTGTGTAGAAACCTACTAATTGCAATGTCATCCAGCCCATAGTAGGAATCTTGTGCCAAGTTCCGTCATAAATATATTGCCGTCCTAACAGGAGTTGTTGCTGTGGGGTGAGGTTGGCACTTGCCTCTCTATAGCCCATACCTGTCGCACACTGCCCGTTGAGGAAATACCAGTCGGGAATAGGAATAAAGATATTGCGACGTTGCAATTCATGCAATACTTCTACCTGTGTCTTCCATTGTTGCCATTGAGAATCCTTAAGTCCCGCGTGATAGGGATGTTCGGTCGATGCACAAGGATCGCCATGATAAGGACCGTCCATATTGTAACTTTTCAATCCTGTCCGGTCATAGAACTCCCACATATTATTATAATAAGAATCTTTCCATTCGCTGGCAATACAAACACTTTGTCCAAAAAGACTTCCCCGTTTTCCGGTCTCAGGATGAATACAGTCCACCTCTTTTCCACGTCCGCGGGAAGCAATTTGCAGTTCATATCCTCCCATGATAATGCCGCGTTCCTTGGCATAAGCAGCTATTTTACGCCAGTGCTGCACATAGGCGGAATCCAGATTGTCATGGCTGATACCCGGCCATGCCATGATGTCCAAACGTTCCATGCCCAGTTCCGCCATCTGGTCTATGAATGTTTTCAGTTTGTTCTCGTCATGCGAAGTGATGCCGCCGCTAATCAAAGACTCGGTCACCTGAGGGGCCAATTTCTTATATAGACGACGATGGCCTAAGGCTTTTCGCTCACGATCATCATTATCTTGCAATAATTCGAAAGTGACAAACGATTTAAACGGTTGTTCTTTACTTACCTTGGTATAAGGTCCCATAGGCAATTTGCTCAACAATAAACAATGATGTGGGAAATTCAGGAATTTGTCCTCTGCCTGGTTATGACTTGCCCAGGTATTGTACTCCTTGTCAACTGTCCATTTGGTAGTAGATCCTCCTACGTGATATGCCTTAGGCGTGCCGTTGTAGTGCATCAACGCACTGCCCTGCATATCGGCATTGACCAGTGCAAATGAGAAATCGCTTTCTACATGCATCCGTTCTACTTGATCTTGGTTGACAGCCAGCACTTCACATTCCATGTCATTAAGCAACATCTGTTTTTCTCCTTTATTCACCACTTCTATCCATTTTGCCATAACAGGCATTCCTTGGTACAGTTCATAATTGACCCGTACTTCCACATCTTTCACATCAGACATTCCGGCTGTAGGAACGAAAGTCATTTCGACGCGCAATCCTTTTGCAGGCCAATCGGTAGTAATGGAATTGTATTTAGGTGTCCACGGGTAACGCTTCAAGGGTAGCCCTGTCTCCACCTTTTGCAGAGTAAAAGCTTGTTGAGAGGCTTCCAATTGAGGATACCAGCTATTCAGAAGATAAGACATCTCAGGTTGTTCTTTCAAACCACCTACTTCATACCAGACACTATCCAGGCAAACACGCGCTTCGGGTTTTACAGCCCGTAGGTATTCGGCGCCATTCGACAAGTTTTTATAACCGACACATGCCATATTGTCCGCTACATAAAAAGTTCTTGAAACCAGTCCATTATTTAGTTGGAACATGGAACTCATTCCGTTTTCCGATTTCTTCACCAATAAACGGCAAGGTTCTTCCACTACTTGAATCAACCAATCCTTGGATTGTAATTCTTCCGATAAATCAGTGACAATTTCCTTTCCCAGCCCCGGAGTCTGCAATTGATTAACCAAAGCTTTCCGTTCTGCTTTGCGGTTCTCGTCTTTCTGTTTTAAGGCTTTATAGTTCAAAAGGAAATCAGCCTCCGGCTTGAACTCTCCTTTAGTAAAGGTACTATATCGGATCTCATATATTTCTCCATGAAAAAAATCTTTTTCTTCATCGGATACAGCTATAGAAAAATGGTTGGCCAGTTCTTTTGTTGGGCGGAATGTTTCTATTTTCTTACCATTCATCCATACAGAACCTTGTCCATTATCAACAATGGCGGCCAAATGAGTCCATTGTCCTTTCACTACCTCCCCTATTTTAACAACTCCCGATCCTCCGGAAACCAATATCCAATTTTGCCCCTGTTGTGCAATCGTATATCCGGCCTTGTCATTGCCGTTAGCTACCACTACTTGCCGGTCACCTTTTGTACCGCGTGCTTTTACCCATACTTCCAACACTTGATTCCCGGTAGCGGAACCCAATGATGACGAGGCAATATAACCGTCCTCTTTTCCGCCAAACAAAATGGAACCTTGCCCTTTGGCTGCTTTGTCGCTGGGAGCATCAGCGTAGAACAATGGACGTCCTACAGATGATAAACCTCCTGTTCCTTTTATTGGAGTTACTTCTTCGGGAGCCACAGCATAAGTGACATTCCCTGCTTTCCCGAAATTATAATGTACAATGGGGTTAACTTTTGCATGTGCACTCCCACTAATCAAGCCACAGAGGACTAAGATTATAATATTCTTCATTATTCTATCAATTAAAAAACACATACTATGTCGGTATTACAAGATTTTTCAATCTTGAGGTAGTAAATCGAATGATTCAACCTTCTTTTTTTCTTCCATACGATAAAGAGTCCAGCCCTTGGCTCCGGTTTTCTTTTCCAGTCGCCAGCTTAAGGATGGATTCTGCAACAACTTGCGTATATGGGTAGGGAACGCATTGGCACGCCGTGCCTCCTCCCAAGTGCGGATCACATGGAATATGCCATACTTCTGAGGACAACTCTCTACATCTTTCTGGCCAATCCTGAATGCGTAAGTACAGCCATATCCCACAGCCGTCGCCTCGATATGCTCATAATCTTCCACCGTAGATTCTGCCGTGATCGGAAAATTAGCACCGAACGAAGAAGGAAAAAAGTTGGCATAAGTCACATCTCGCAGGTCTTTCCCCTGGCTGGTGGTACTGCCCCACACCCGTTTCTTCACATCATAAATGTTCAATCCACCTCCCACATTCCAGGTGCTTTGGTAATGCCAAGAACCTTCCGATAACGTAGCTCCCGTAAAACGGATATCCGGCAGGCCATGTTCCTTTGCCCAGGCAAACATATTGCGGAAGAAACGTTTCACGGAATAAGCACCGAATCCGGTATGGAAAAAGAATTCCTGTCCGTCATAATCAAACATTCCCAATCCGCTGTTCTTGCAGATGTCGGCATAATGACGTGCCAGCTCGTCCTGTAACTCCAAGTTAGGAATCAACCCGGCATAAGCACCACCCACTGCAGGCTGGAGTTTGTCCACAGCATCGCCTTTGGCATGCACAGCAGGCCGGGTGTTCCAATAGCCGCGCGTCACATTCATCAGCCGATACGGCTTTTCCTTTGTCACTCCGAGATAATGGATCAGCTCCTTGCCTATCTTGACCATGTTCAATTCTTTACTATGTCCTTCCCAACAAGCAATTTCTTCCAAATGCGTAGGATCGTCAATATAAACCAACGTATCGGCCTCATTCAGGTCCTCCGCCAGGAAACGGCGGTGAAGGATGCAGATGCTGTCCGAAGGAACCGGACTGCAATCCTTGGTACCGGGTGCCATGGAATTGGAGATGGACGTACGTCCCAGAATCAACCCGTCTTTTGCCAGCAAATCGGCATACTCGCGAGTAGACAAGTCCTTATCCGTAAAGTGATAGCGTTTCTTTTCATGCTCCGGCCCGTCAATCAGTCCCCCGTTCCCCCTGTCAGGTTGCAGGAAAGGCTGGTCATAGGTATGAATCACTTTCAGCCCCATCTGTTTAGCGTAGGAAGCCACACTGTCCATCAGTCCCCCGTAGGTGCAAAGATCCGGCATGAAGTTCGTGGGATCTTTCACCCATTTACCTTGGAAAGTAGGATAAGGAAGTCCTTCGTCCAGCACGATGCGCTGAATCACATCCGTCAAAGCAAGGCTATCCGGACTTCCCCACAAAGCAATGGACGAACCGATGAAATCCACTCCAGACACATCCTGGCGCATCATGTGGTTCGGCTCATTGTTCTGGAAAATGGGATTACCCTCCGGCGAATAAATCATCTTTCCCTTCCGGCGGTCGCGCGAATGATAACGAATATTGATCCGCCCGTTACAATCGACAAAAGCCGCCAGCCCATATAAAATGCGGAAATATGGTTCCTTGCGATTATAGAAAGCCACATCATTAATGCCATCACCGCCCATGGTGAACTGTTGCCCCTCGTGCAGCGTAAGCGGCAATGGATAACGGACCGGGTCGGGTGAATGAGCAATATATCCCGAAGGGCCTGTTTCTGAAGTGTAACGGGACTCACCTCCCAGGGTGTTATCATCCAATGCCAAAGCACCGATAGCATATCCCACAGCCGCCGAAGTGTCACGGGCCACTCCGATAATCTCGCCTAGAATATTATTGATGTTAGTATAATAGTTTCCCCACTGCACACCATCAATGCCGTTGCGCGGTTCGAGGCTTTCCAGCCTCAGTTTAAAATATTTATCTTTCTCCTCCAGCTGCACGGTTGCCACCGACCCGTTTTCGTATTCCAACCGATATCGTTTGTTGGTTTTGTTATAACTCGCCTTCTGAGGATAATAATAACGCTTTATCTCCTCATCGTACAAGGACAACAAGGGCGAAGGCTGGTCGGCCGGACTGAAATTACGACTGTCGCGGGTCAAGTTCCACATGCCGACAATGTAGCCGCGCCCGTCCACATCGATACCGAAATAATCCGTTTCAAAAGAGTGAGGGCTGTTTGAACTACAGGCACATAGCAAGGAGCAGACAGCCATCAACTGAACTACTTTTTTCTTCATATACATCTTTACTTATTTAAAATCATGTTATCAACCAGATATAAAAAAAGACATACGGTTCTGTCATACAAATCAACCCCGTATGTCTTTCTTGTCTATTCGAAAAACATTCTTACTTCAACGGATCAAATGTTCCTCCCCACGCTACATTCTGTTCTATTTTAGAATTGCGGTCCATTACCTCCTTATGGATAGGATAGAACATATACTTCTCATCCAGATTAAAGAAATGATCGTCCATATTGTCTATGTTCTCGATGTAATCGAAACGGAACAGTTTCCGCACTTTGGCATCAGTCATATCACTGGTCCAGTCGAAAGTTGCCACATCGGCATTGTTCTTGATCACCGGATATAGGATAGAACGATACTTCATCCGGTTCAGGATATCGAAACGTTTCCAGCGGCGCAAGTCGTTCCAGCGTTTACCTTCATACGCAAATTCAATGAAACGTTCGTCAACATAGGCCTCACGGACATCCGATTGCGAAGTGGCAGTGATACCGTAGTGGGAAGTTCCGGCAGGAATACCGGCACGCTCACGAATCTGGTACAACACGTTCAACGCTTCATCCGTCTTACCTATTTCGTTGGCACATTCACCGTAATTCATCAGCACCTCGGCAAAACGGATTTCAATCCAGTCTGTTTCGGCCTGGTAAACAGTAGCTATAGTCAAGTTGGGATCGACTCCTTTCTTTTGGAAAAAGCCTGACTTTCCTCCACCAATATTCGTATTCAATTCATCATCGATCATGGAAGCGTACATGAAACCATCATCGGCTTTTACCATTTTCCAAGTATTCCAATATTTCTTTCCACCGCTCAGTTTGTCGTCTTTGGTAGGATAGACTGTGCCCGGACAGAAAATAGTAGCATGGAAACGAGGGTCACGGTTGGTATAGAATTCCGTCATAAACTGTTCGTTATAAACCAGATCGGACAAACGGTCCACATCCAATTCCAGCTTGCTTCCATCCGCTTTCGGGAAAGCCAGCAACAACGACAGAATGGCCTGGTTGTCATCCGCCGCGTCTTTTGATAAAGGTTGAGGACGGATGTTCTTTTGGTCAAGCGCATGATCGGGATAATAGAACTGGTTCACCATCACCACCTCACAATTCTGTTCATCGTACCAGATGTCCTCGAACTTGCCCTGGTACAATCCTTTACCCTGTGCTTTCAGGAAGTCCACCGCATCCTTGTTCGCCTGATAGGCAGTCTCCCAACGGGCACGATCATTGTCCGGATTGTACATCGGGCTGGCATAGAACATCAGTACCCGTCCCTTGAACGCCATGGCTGTTCCTTTGTCAATGCGCCCGTAGTCATTGTCTCCCCAAGTATCGGGCAAGTAACTGATTGCTTCGTCCAAGTCCGCTACAATCTGGTTTATACACTCGGATGTGAGGTTGCGCGATACAAACAAGGAAGGAACATCCATCACATCCTGGAATTTCAAAATCAACGGAACGCCTCCCACAGTGTTCACCTTGCCGAAATAATCCCATGCCCGCCAGAAAAGAGCCTGTCCTTTCATCTGTTCCTTCTCCGTTTCACTGAGCACTGTCACTTCATTGTCCAGCTTTTCAATGAAAAAGTTGATGCGGTCGATGTTGCCATAGCCTAACTTCTGTCCCTGTCCTTCCACCGTATAAATACCGCGAGCAAAATCGGACATCTGGCCGGGAAGGTTCATACCTTCGTCCGTATTGTTGGCATTTCTAGGCCATTCGGGATTCATACGACCGT
Source organism: Bacteroidaceae bacterium (assembly GCA_011959205.1). Lineage (GTDB taxonomy): Bacteria > Bacteroidota > Bacteroidia > Bacteroidales > Bacteroidaceae > Phocaeicola. Next base: position 44,661 of record BLLV01000028.1, on the reverse strand, counting down.
AAATATCGTTCAGGAAACCATCGATCATGTCTTTCTTCTTCCACACATCATCGGGAGAAATAGCTCCCGTATTTTCATAATCCAAACTGCAACCCGCCATGCCAAGTAGCAGCAGACCCGCCAATAATATATTTTTCTTCTTCATAAATACGAGTTTAATTAATTTAGAAACTTACATCAATACCGAAACTGAATGAACGGGAAACGGGGAACGAATTGCCATCGCCTATTTCGGGATCGTAATAGTTCTTGTTAAAGTTGCTCCATACAAACAGGTTGGTTCCGGTAAAGAACACACGCACCTTATCAAACACACTGCTATAGAACTGGTTTTTTGGCAATTCATAGCTCACTGTCAGGTATTTCATACGCATGAAATTATTTTTCTTCAACCAGTAATCAGTATCTTCGTCATACGTTTTGGTCTGGTCGTGGTTCTTGCGCATCGGCAACGAAGCGTGCGGGTTTTCGGGAGACCAACTGTCGGTGTACCATTCTTTCCACATACGGTTCCATTCCACACCTTGCACCAAATCTTTCATCCATTTGTATGAGCCCAGCCGTCCCGAGAACATCATGTCCAAGCTCAGGCCTTTCCACGAACCGCCTAAGTTCAGACCGTAAATAAGAGGGTTGTTCTTGTTCTTCAAAATGGTTTTATCCCATGAATCGATAATTCCGTCGGGAGTGCCGTCGGGACCGGACAGATCCTTGAACACCATCATACCCAGCTCGGGCGACTTTCCTTTGTGAAGATAACCGGGGTGTGCTTCAATGAAAGCGTCCAGCTCTTCTTGCGTGCCGATGATGCGATCGAACTTGTATCCGGTGATATAACTGAGCGACCTGCCTACCGGAATGTCATACCACTTGGCATTCTCGGCATAGTCCTTCGTAATCACTTCATTCCATCCGTAAGAAGCGGTCAGATTGGCAAAATAAGTAAAGTCCTTGCTCTGCCCGCTATAGCCCAGCTTGAAGTCGATACCTTGCGCACGCACCTTGCCATAGTTTTCGGCAGGCATGGACAAACTGAAAGTAGAAGGCAAGGAAAGTACACGGTTGTCCAAAATGTCGTAGGTGTTACGATACCAATAGTCCAAAGAGAGGTTCCAGTGATCCAGGAAATCCATATCCACACCCAAGTCGAAACTCAACGACTTTTCCCAAGTCATGTTTTCATTGACTACCGATCCGTAGGTCAGCCCTACCCGGCGTGAAGGATTTTTTCCGAAATACGCATTTTTACCATCGCTTATATAAGATTCCTGCCACTGCCATCCACCCACGGAGTCGTCACCGGTAAGACCGGCCGACGCACGCAGTTTCAAGCGTTGCACATGCTTCTTGTCAAACCAGTTTTCTTCAGAAACCACCCATCCTGCCGATGCAGCGGGGAAGAACCCCCAACGCTTGTCGGGAGCGAACTTCATGGAGCCGTCCTCACGGAAAGAGAAAGTAAACAGGTACTTGTCGGCATACGAATAGTTGAACTGTCCGATGTAAGACATACGCCCGTCTTTCCAATCGGTATCACCATCCGCCCAACTGTCGGCACGGGTACCGCTGGCTGCCCAGAACTGGTCAGTGGTATACACCGGGAAGCCTTCGCGCCCGCCCCAGATAGAGGCACCGCCTCCTTCATACCACTCGGTTACCAAGGTACCCGAAACACGATGCACGTCATTGAACACATTGTCGTAACTCAACTGGAAGTTCAACTGCTGGTCGTCGCTCCATGCCGATTTACGCTCAATATAGTCTTTGGTAATCCAACTCGATCTCTTCACACCCACGATGTCCGAATCTTTGGTAGACATGATGCGGTTGTTAGGCCCGCTTCTTTTCATGATCATCATGTCATAGTTGGTATAAAATTTCTTGGTAATTTCGTTGGTCCAACTCTTACTGTACGACATCTTGGCACTCAATCCTTTCAGGAACGGTGCCTTGTAGGTTCCGCTGACCGTGAGTTGCGGCTTCAGGTACTCATTCTTATTGTATCCGCTTCCGCCTTTCACACGGGCGCCTACGTTACCAATCCATCCATAGTCAATGTATTGGCCGCTATCTGTAAACACAGCCTGGTCGGGCTGCCACACACGCAATTTCTTATACGTGTCCCACGGGTTTTCGTTATCGGCCACATTTCCTTTCTTGTTGTTGTACAAGGCAAGCCCCGTCTGCACCTGGAAATTGTCCGACACATCCGCTGTCACATTCAAACGGAGATTGTATTTGTCATAGCTCAGCGGCTCCAGGAATCCTTTCTGCTGCACATACGAGCCGCCGGCAAAGTAACGGATTTTTTCATTACCCCCGTTTACACTGACATTGTGTGTCTGGGTGGCAGGATTCCGGTACACCATGTCCAACTGGTCGTACCCCCAACCTCCATTGACATTCTTAAAGTAATCCAGCTCTTCCTGTGACCATGCCCAGCCTGCGGGATCGGCCTCCCCATTGATACGGTTATACAGTTCACCTGTCTCTATGGCACTGGTCAGATCCGAGTTTTTGGTACGGGTATCCACACTGTAGGAATACGAATAATTGACTGTCGGTTTTCCGGTTTTTCCTTTTTTCGTGGTCACCAAGATAACACCACCCGCCGAGCGAGAACCATAGATGGCAGCCGACGCAGCGTCTTTCAGCACCGTGATGTCGTCAATTTCGTTCGGGCTCAAGTTGTTGAAATCTCCGGCTCCGCGCACCACTCCGTCGATGACATACGTCACCGGCTGCTGCTTCTTGTTATCTCGTTTCCAAGCCGACACGGTACGGATAGTAATATCGGGATCGCTTCCCGGAATGGCTCCCGGCGTGCTGACATCCACACCCGCCAACTTACCTACCAACAAGTTACCCGCAGCAGTGGTAGGCATGGTCTTCATCTGGTCGTCCATCTTCATGTGTTCCACCGAACCCGACAACAAGCCTTTCTTCTGTGTAGTATAACCGATTACCACTACTTCGTCCAGCGTTTTAGTGTCCTCTTTCAGGCTGACCATGAAAGTCGATTTCCCTTTGACGGGCAATACTTGCGACAAATAGCCAATGTAGGACACCTCAAAACTTCCATCCTCCGGAACATCGAGCGTAAAGTTACCGTCGAAATCAGTGATGACTCCATTCAATTCATCACCTTTCACCACCACATTGGCACCAATAACGGGTTCTCCTTGGGCATCTTTCACCACACCGGATATCTTACGAGTCTTTTTATCCTGTTGAGGAGCAGAAGAAACGATCTTTTTAACGATAATATTCTTTCCCTTTATTTCATAAGTGACTTCCTGTCCCTGTAAAATCTGCTTAATGAGTTCGTCCAGCTGGGTTGCCTTTACAGTCACCTGTTTCTGGGTATCCACATCGCCCGACACATAAACAAAAGAATATCCACTTTCTTTTTTGAGTTCATTCATAGCCTGCTTCACCGACACTTGGTCCAACTGCAAGTTGACAGACTGGGCAAACAGGCTGGCATTTAAACAAAACAATGCCGCAGCAGTAAAAAAAGTCTTTTTCCTGTTATACATAAATAAATTAAATTAATCATTAAATTTTGAATAAATACCGTTTTAAAGGAATGACTTTGTTATCTTTACGTCTTTCTTTATGAAACGGCTTTTGCACTTGTAATGCTTTAAGAAGAATTGTTTCATCTATCCGGAAGATCTCACACATCTTTCGGATTTTTTACTCCATCTTCTTTTTTGTGACAGCTTCTCAACCGGTTTCATTTTCCTGATTCATTTTACTTCATGTTTTTAAGGTTAAACAATCTTTGTATTATCAATCCATATTATATTCCAATATCTGCTTTTCACATTCAACTACCGCCTGCAATCACCCTCTTCTGCCTAAGATGACAACTAAAAATATGTCCTGGGTAGTCAAAAAACATATTTTTTTCAAACTTTTTAAAAAGCATCCTAAAGTCGCTTAACTATGTTTGAGAACTCACATTATAAAACTCCAATTTATAATCATTTCTTCGCATCTCAATAGCATCATCCGTGTGATTTATTATCTTGATCGGAATTCTGCGTTGTGATACAGGAAAAACGAAGTCCACTTGCAATTCGCAAATTTTTTCATCTACAACATTCGAAAAAACTGTAAAAGTATCTTTGGGCGTATATTCTATTCCTATTTCATCCTTCCGCATCCAAGATACAGCAAAACACGCTATCTTCGTGGATGTCAAGACCGCAGACTATTTTCATGGGGTATACTTTATTGGGGCATCAAACCCGTTTAACATTAATAACAAGGTCAGGAAACTTCCCTAAGACCTCTTTTCACCCACTAAGATAGTCATAGTCTTGACTTTCTTATAACACCAGGCGTAAAAAATCGCTTTTTTATATATCTTTGTAACCATTCGACATACTGATTATTTGCCATATTATATTATCAAGAATGTCAATTAAATAAACTATACGAGAATCGAACCTATTAATAAAGATAAAAATTGCAAGTATTATGATTTTCCTATCAGCACAGCCAGATACGACATATTTCATTTGGCAAGTAGAACTTCAACTGTTCAATTTAGAACAGCTAAATTGGCCTAAAGAAAACATACATGTATTATTCTCTTATGCGCCAGACTTGGGTATTAATCCAGAAGCATCATTAATCTGCAAAAAATTTCCTAACCATCATATCTACTTCTATGAAGATACAAGAGTAAATAAAAAGTATTCAAGTACAATACGTCCACATATTATAGAGAAGCATTTTGCACTTTATCCCGACCTAAGAAAAGAAACTATTTTTTATATTGACTCAGATGTCATATTTAAAGAATTACCAGATTTTAGCACATTGTTAAATGATGAAATTTGGTATGCATCAGATACCCGTTCATATATGGGCAGTGAAGTCTTAATCAATGCTCTTGGATACGAAACATTCAAACACATGTGTGATATTGTCGGAGTTTCAACTCAGGACGTAATGAAAAACGAAATCAATACTGGCGGTGCACAATATATAATAAAAAATATACCTCTCAATTTTTGGAGCAAAGTAGAAAAAGACAGTAACAAAATGTATGAATATTTACATGACATATTATTTGTCAACACAAGTCATGATTTTCTAAAAAAATATCCTATTAGCATTTGGCTGACAGAAATGTGGGTGGTTTTTTGGAACACTATCCTATTCGGAAAAACATTCGTAACACATCCTCTTTTAAATTTTTGTTGGGCATATCAAACAACTGAAAAATGGGAAAATAGTCATATGCTTCATTATACGGGAGGAACAAAAGGAAATTTCTTTAAAAAAATCAACTATACTTACGCGTTCCCCTTTTATGAAGACCTATCATATATAGACAAAAATTCATGTTCAGCTGTATTAAAAGATTTGATTCTTCTTTATCGATCTTATTTAAACAAAAACAGATTTATATTAGATGATATTACTATTATAATTCCTATTCAAGACAAACCTATATCAATTCCCATTTTAGATTACTTAATCAAATACATAAAATCAAATTTTATCATCTTAGGCTCAAGTTTTAATCTTAAAACATCAAAATATGAATCATACAAAAATATCAAATTTATCAAACAGGACAATGTGGATATCAGCAATATTGCGGAAGAATTATCTACTATAGAAATCAAAACAAACTATATAGGGATAATTCCATCACATTATATATTACCTATTCAACAGTTAATTAGAACCGTATACCTCCTACAAGAATCAAATAATCAAATAATACAACCTTACACCCGATGTCTCAAGATTGATACGCTATCACATTTCTTATTTCAAAGAGTTCTTGAAGAAGAATTTCTATTTTCTAACATCGGAAAATTCGAAGAAATAGAGAATAAATATAAAAATGAATGTTTATTCTTTCATAAAGAGAAATTTAAAAATAGCATAAAAAAAGAGATAGAAGGATGTATATTTATAAAATGAACAGAAATATCATGAACAATATTTTTTACAAACATATAGAATCACTACTTGACAGGAATGATTTAGAGATTAATCTCTTTTCCGGAAAAACCGGATTACTATTATTGTATAGTACATACAAGTATAAAAACGAATCTCTTATACAAAATACGTTAGACGAAATTACTCAAAAAATTTTCACTATAAAAGAGTTTAATTTTCACACAGGAATAAGTGGTATTGGATATGGATTACATCTTTTAAAAAGAAATAGGAAGATATCACATGAACTTCAAACCATTTTTCAATATATAGACGATAAGATTTATCATGAAGTATCAAATAAAAAATCATCAAGTTTATGCTTATCGTCTGAAAAAAGTGTATTAACAAAGGCTTTCTATTTTCAACAAAGTATCAAATCCTACTATGAAACAAATAGATACAGAAAATTAGCCAATAAAGAATGTCTATTATTGGCACTGAATGAAATAAGAGATTTAATATCAATAATTATTCAAAATAGGGATACTATAATCAATAATCGGCCAAAATTTCTTTATGAAACAGGACAATGCTTTGTTTTACTATATAGAGTTTTATCACAACAATGTAGTATTGGATACTGCCAAGAGGTACTATTATTGATCCGGGATTTTATCCGTTCTTTTTTTAACTATAAATCAAATATTAGTGAGGAAAATATATTGTATTCTTTTAGACTTCTTTATTCATATGCCTATGTTGCATTTGACATAAAGGATATAAGTATGCAACAGGAAATAAAAAAATGGATAATAGAATTACGCCAATTTATTACTCCGACAAAACTGAGTAATAGAGATATACATATGCTAAATCAGATTTTCAAATCCTGTTCAATTGAGTACAAAATAGATTATAATCAAATAGATTTAAAGACAGAGTCATTTTATATTAAAGAAGCTGTGGATTATTTGCTATTTCTAAATATACATCACGAAACAATCCCATTTGAAATCATCTTATAGACAAAAAATAAAAGGCAGCTTACGATAACTCGAAACTGCCTTTCAGGATCATTCTACTTCTTGTACAGATGCTGTTTGTAATTCATCCGTATTGATACTGCTATATCCTATTCTTTGGCATTTAAAATAATTTGTCTTCCCCTTAACATTCAAATGGCTACCTGCTTTAGCTAATACTTTCAAATAATTTGCCTTTACATGAATGAAGCCATGAGAAGAAGTAGTAGATATACTTAATGAATCGACATCAAAAGGCTTATTCATATCTATTTCTGAAAAATTCAAGTTTATATGTCGTATTTGATCCGTATAAATCCACACAGTATCTTTAGGCATTTTCCCCTGTGAGTCTTTCAATGTTAAAGAAAGAACACCTTTGCTCTTTTCGATATTTCCAAGTTCTGGATGCCCAATCTTAATAAAAAAAGTATCAGATGGAATAAATACTGCCTTATATCCAGATAGTTGGAAATCCATTATTTTCTCTTGAGCATTACCAATAAAGGAAGTGGTAATTGCCAACAACATTAGAATAATTTTTTTCATGCCAATTGATGTTTTTTTAAATGTGATAAATGATTTTTATATAATACTTTTATTATGCCGCACAATAAATCAAAATTAATCCGATTGCACTCTAACAGATCCCAAAGTGATTTTAGCAAAGGAATATATTTAGAGTCATTGGTCACCATCGATTTACACACGTCTTTTACGTATCTCAATCGAGTATTCAATGCTGATTTATATGACAGATCACTTTCTTTGCGAGATGTTTGGTTGGCAGAACACCTATACATTAACAAAACCTCATTCATATTTGAAATTTTACCTCCCTGGCTTATCACACTATACCACAAATGGTAATCCTCCGCATATATGTGCGACTGGTCATAAATTTCTTTTCCATTATTATAAAAATGAGATTTCAAAAAATCAGCTCTCATGATTACAGATGGATGGCAAATAGGGTTACCTGTTATCATATTGCAAATAATATCGCTGTACTCAACAGCTGGCTTATATATGTTTTCATCTGTTCCAAATGCCTGTACCCAACTACCACATATTACAATCTCTTTATGAGACTCCATATAATCATATTGCATTTGCAATCTATACGGCAACATTTTATCATCAGAATCCATCCGAACAATATATTTGCCAAGAGCTAAACGCATACCTCTATTCAATGAAGATATATAATCATGATCAAACCGATAAATTCTAATTCTATCATCCTGATATTCTTTGATTATATTAAAACTATTATCAGTTGAACCATCATCTACAATTATGAATTCAAAATCTTTAAAAGTTTGTACTAATACACTATCGATGGCTTCTTTCAAATAGAGAGAAGAATTGTAAACAGGCATTACAACACTAATTTTTGGAAACATAATTAATTATCGTTTATTTTCAAAATACTATTCCCGTTTTCAGAGTTATAAAGTCGCTTGTTCATATTAAATATAGAACGTCCCCATTGTATGTCGTAAGATATACTCAAATAAAACATATTTCGATTATTTCTAATTAGCACATTCCTATCAGAAAATGCATTTTCCGCTAATCTTTGAGTTCTATATTTGGCTCCATCGGCAAAAGGGAATTGTACTCCACATCCTAAACCTACTCTTTTAATTTTGTAACTCGCACTTATATTCGAGTAATTTTCACCTGTTGTAAGATAGTGACCAAATAGTGTTTTTTGAGGTTTTCTCCAAACCGCATTCACGTTCAAGTCTTTATATGTCATTCCAATATAGAAGCCATAGTAAAAATCATCGTATACATGAGAATATAAATCACCTTTAGATTTATAATGGTTCCATCCACCAAAAGCCTGAATCGTGAACAACTTAAAGATATTAGACATTTGTACTATTAACTGAGCTCCGTAATTAATATCATAATCTTGATTATGTTCTTGATAGATAAATTTATTATCAAGCTCCGAAAATACTATGTCTTGTTGAATCGGATTAAAGGCTTTATTAGCAGTTAATGTCAACATAGAGATAAAGCGTCTATTGTCTGAAACTGTAAAGTCTATCTGATTTCTCAAATTACTATACGGCTTTAATTCACTATTCCCCTTTGTCGCGGAGATCGTGTCAATGTTCTGTAGAACATCAGACAAACTACTCAAATCCGGGAAAAAGGAACGGTAGTTTATATTGTATTTAATATTCCATTTTTCTCTTTTATAAGACAAGGATAAAGAAAAAGTATTACGAAAATAATTCGATCTTCTTGTTGTTTGCTTTTGATGTTGATATTCTAATCCAGTACCAAGTGTATAAGATATATTACGAAAAACCCCGTTTACTTGTAAATATGGATAACCTGTAAAATTTTGAATCGTTATATCGTCGCTTGGATAATACGTATTATGTACAAACTGATAAGAGGATTTTAAACCTGCTGAAAAATTGAGATTTTCATTTTCTTTCCAATAAAAAACTTCGCCTATTATAGATTTTAGATTTCCATCCGTTATGTTATTTATGTCAGAAGAAATTTTATCTTCTTTTGTATCTTTCAGTCTTCTATTGTAATCATAATCAGATAAAGTTCCTACTATGTTGAGTTCGATCCCTTGGTCTTTACTCAAATTTCGATTATACGTAAGATCAATAGATGGTATATAATGAGAAAATGTCGAATAGATATTCCGATGCAGAATTTTCTCTTGATTCTGAAATATATTCATAATGTTCTCATCGTGTTGTGTATAGATGGAATTGTTAAACCTTATATTAAGAATATCATTTTGATTTTTCAATAAATATCCGACACCGATATTGTGTTGAGTATATCCAAAAGGAGCATATTCACCTTGCTTATCCCAATTCAAGATCTTTCCATCCGGAAAGAAATAGTTTTCTGTTTCAGATGTTTTCCGCTTTGAATAATTACGATGGTTGATATTATAGTCAATTGAGAACACTGACTTACGATAGTTTGTCCGCAAATTTAAATTACCGTTCAACATTCCGGTAGTGAGAGCACTTAACATACTACTTGAGATAGATGTTCCAGTATGAGGTTCTTTTAAGATAAAATCAAGAGTGCCGGAGTCAGAATCCAATTCACGTATACCAGGTAATTGCTTATAATCAATTCTGCGAATTTGATCAGGCTTTAATGCTTTTACTTCATTCAGGCTTGCTTTTACTCCATTTATTCGATAAATGACCCCAGATGTACCCTGTATTGAAATACTTTCTTGAACAGGATCGACAAACAGATTGGGCAAGACAAGAGTCTGCAATAAATTGAGACAAGAAACAGAAGCTTTAACCTGCTTTTCAGTAGGATAAATCATGATTTTATCTGCTTTATGAACTAATGATTGCGCCGTGACTTCAACACCGTCAAGTTCCGTAACAACAGGCTCTAAAAGAATATTGTCCAATTTTATATCTTTTGAATCAGTTCTCTGAACTATCACGACATTTTTTTCATATCCCAAATAAGATATTTCCAATTTGTATATAGGATACTCTATTGATTCAAAAAAATATCCTTTCTTATCTGTCGTGAACGCTTCTATATATGAAGAATCCTTTAATTGAACTCTAATAGTGGCACCTGACAATGGAGTATTATCATCTGCTGCCAATACTCGGCCTGATATATTCTGAGCATTCAACACATGACTAAACAAAAATAATATAATAATAATTACAAATATGCCTTGAAATTTTTTCATGATTGTCCTAACTCTAATTGATTTTTAACTAAATTGAAATATACACCTTTACTTTTACTCAATTCTTGGTGGGTACCTTCCTCTACAATCCGTCCATCTTCCATTACAACAATATTGTCCGCATTTTTAACAGTACTCAAACGATGAGCAACTACGATAACTGTTCTTCCTCTAAAAAAGGAATTTAGATTATCAATTATCGCTCTCTCATTATTGGCATCCAAAGAAGATGTCGCTTCATCCAAAATGATTATCTGAGGATTTTTATATACTGCTCGTGCAATTAATAGCCGCTGTTTTTGTCCCCCACTTAAATCAATGCCAGAACTACCAATAGGAGTTTCATACCCCATAGGCAAATCTTGTACAAAATCCTTTAGGCAGGCTACTTCTACAGCGTATTCCAATTTCTCAACATCGGGAGTTTCTTCATGTAATGCGATATTGTCAGCGATAGTTCCACTAAAAATATAACCATCTTGCATTACAACTCCACAAAGATTACGCAAAGAGTTGGTATTTATCTGTAATAAAGGTATTCCATTAAGGAAAATATTTCCTTCTTGTGGAGAATAAAATGATAGCAACAGTTTTATAAGAGTCGTTTTTCCGCTACCACTCGTACCAACAATTGCTGTAATTTTTCCTTTCGGTATAGTCAATGACAAATTATTAATGATATAAGATGATGAGTTTTTAATGTATTTGAATGACACATTCTCTATAAAGAATCCAGAATCAATAGTAGATATTGATTTTTTCGATTCATCGTTTTCATCTTTTTGTTGTTGTATTTCATTTAGTCTACTCAATGAATTAGCCGCGTCTTGAAATGTTTGAGTAAACTGTATCATCTGAGTAATAGGAGCACTTAATTGCCCTAAAACGTATCCAATAGTCATCATGACCCCCAAAGTCATATTTTCATGTATTACATAATAAGCACAAAATCCAGTAATAAAAATATCACGAATTCTATTAACAAATGAACTACCGATAAGTTGATAATAGTTTAAATACAAACTTTTGAGTGTAATATCATTCATTCCTTTTTGCATTCTACTCCAAATAGAAATTCTTGTATCATGAGCATTATTGATTTTTATTTCATTCATGCCAAATATCAATTCATAGATATTATTTCTACTTTGGCTTGCAATATAGAAACGATTATAATCCAATTTTTTCCTTTTCTGCAAAAATAGAAGAGTCCAAAATATAGACAATACACTAAGAATAGCGAATATCAAAAATATTTTCCCACTAAAATAACATAAAATGGTCGAAAATACTATTAGATTAATAAAGGCAAAAAATGAATCTAAAAATTTATAGGTTAGGAATGTTTGTAATCGTTCCTGATCTTCCATTCGTTGAATTAAATCCGTATTTAATCTGGAATCAAAAAAACTAATAGGTAATCGAGCTAATTTATATAAATATTCAGACAAATATTTAACACTTTCTTTGAAATTTGTTTTTGTTAAAAGAATACTACTAAAAGAATCCGATACTGTATAACCACAAAAAAAGGATAATTGAAGAATCATTAATTTCCAAACAATACCTATATTTTGCATTAAAACCCCTTTGTCTATGATCTTTTGCAAAATAATTGGCATAGACCAATTCAAAACAATCGAAATCAATAACAAAACAAATGAGATTGCAATATTTCGAGAATTTTGCCTGTATATATCACGAAATAATCCAAATATTTTTTTTACATTATTCGTATTTGAAGAATCTTCGTCTACTACAAAATTACCCCAATCCTTAGTTGCCTGCATAGGAATTGCAATACTGACATTTCCATTACCTAACCAAGATTGAATAAAATCTTTTTCTGTCAATTTTATCTTCCCATAAGAAGGATCAGCTATATAATATTCATTGTTTGCTACTTTATATAGCACAACATAATGATCTTTTCTCCAATGTAAAATAGCAGGCAAGGGCATTCTTTGCAATTCAGAAATAGAAATAGATACCGCTACAGATTTAAATCCAAGTGTTTTCAGACATTCAATGATGTCCAAAGTTGTCACTCCTATTCGGGATATGCCACATATATTTTTGATTTGAAGCAATGGTATTTTCTTACCATAATAGGCTGTTATCATTTGTATGCAAGTAGGACCACAATCATTTGCTTCCAATTGCATTACAAAAGGGAACTTATCTACACTGAATCTTATACAATCAAAAATTTTCATATTTCAAATGGATATCCAATTTATTTAATATAGCCTCATCCTTTTTCCTCTCATCAAAATTGAATATACAATAATCTTCATCTTTATGTCTAAGAGCATGCTGCGTACATCCACCATTACAAATGGGCAACAAACGACAACTTAGACATGGTTTATTTTTGAATTTTGCGTTTTTCCTCTCTTCAAACGAATTATTCTCCCAAACAATTACACCCTCATCATCGATATATCCATCTCTTCTTTGCTTTTGAAAATCAACTGCGGTACATCTATAAACATCCCCATTATAGTTTACAAGGGCAGCATATGTTTTATCTCCATAACAAGAAACCCTTACATTGTTTAATGGATATTTATACGATTTAAATCCATATTCTCTAAATTTAGAAATTGTATTTTTTACCAAATCACTTATATCTTCCCCCTCACTATCTTGCCAAACTCTATAAAAATGAACTATCAAATATTTTTTTTCTTCATCTTCCAAATCCAATAAATCTTCAACTATATTCCCCATACAGTCTATATTTTCACTGGTGTAATTCAACCGTAAAGTAATGTATATCTTTTTCTTTCTCAATATATTCTTTATATTTTCAATGATTCTATCATATGATCCTAACTTTTGAGATGAAAATCTAATTTTGTCATGTGTTCTTCTATCACCATCCAATGTTATTTGCATAGTATTTACATGATATTTTGATAGAGTATCAAGTCTTTCCTGATTCAATAAGTAACCATTTGTTGTAAAAGCAACAGAAATATCCTTTTTATTTGTTTCACAGATATTCTCTGCATATTTAATGATTTCAAGAACTATCTGATATTGAAGCAGGGGCTCTCCTCCAAAAAAATTGAGTTGCAAATGTTGTATTCCTTTTTGTGTAGCAATTACATTATAAATCAAATGTTTGATTTTAAGTAATGTTTCTGGATCTATTTTTGATTTTTTTACATGACTTTCATAACAATACCAACATTTAAAGTTACAATCCAAGGTCGGATTGATAGTAAGAATAAAGTCTTTATTATTGTTATCAACACTATTTTGAAGTTCTTTTACAAGATCAACCTCATTTATATCATGATCTATAATACATTTTGATTCAACTAATTTATTATAGACTTCAGGATATTTGTTTTTTATAGATTCAATATCAGATAAAGGAAGATATTTTTTGGATATAATAAGATAACTATCTGAATAAGAATTATATATCAGTTCTAAATTTTCAGACAATGATATCATTGAATTAAATTGGCTAAATTTCATTTTGCAAATACTAATTTAGGTGTGCCAAAATTCAACTTTTAACCTTCAAAACAGGCTCACAATAACATTTTTATACAGATTATTAAGAGCCAAGTAAATTCAGGTAAGAAAATGAATTTTGCCACACCTGCACTTCTTAACTATTTACCCCACACCCTTTAACACAATTACCACAATTCCCATTATTACAATTGTTTGTAGTACTACAACCAGTCACATTATTGTTAATTGTAATAACAGGACCGTCTCCTCCAAACGAAAGCAGCACTTGCTGCTCTTCTGTTAATTCTTTACGTTCTAAAGAATTAATAAATTCTTCTAAATCATTCTTTTCCATAAATTAATACTATTAAATATTACTTACTTCCACAACCTTGGACACAATTGCCACAATTTCCTCCCTTGCAGTTGTTAGTAACACATCCTGCTAAGAAATTATTCCCATTAAAAGTTATAGAAGGATTGTCACCTCCTGCAACCAACAAGAGTTGTTGTTCATTACTTAATTCTTTTCGTTCCAGGGAATCTAAAAAACTGGATAAATCATGTTCTTCCTTCATAGATATTAAATTTTTAAATAAATACACCTAATAATCCTACTATATCAACTACAATGTTACAAATTTATAATTTTTTTTTCGAACTACAAATCTTTAAGAAATAAAAATCAAGGCAACCGCATCAAATTTTGGTAGCAAGGAGTATTTCCCATAGATAATCTTACAAGAGGACGGCTCTGAAAAGCCGTTTCTTGATACAGCGTTTGTCGGAGTACCCCTGACCACTTGCAAGGCAATCTTGCGTATAGCCGACAGATTTTTGAGCGGCATATCCCTTTCGGGCACGGTTTGAGTCTTCCTCAAAGTTGACATCAAGGATGCGTTAAGGATTGCAGAATAAAGCCCACAGCCTTCCGGCGAGGACTTGTAACGGAAAGCCTGACCTGAAGGGGAACGCCCTAAATAATTAATATCATTTTGCTACTACCCTATTCAATATTATCGCCCGATCAGCTTCCATGCCCAACAAAGCATTATCATTATGTGACAAGTAACGTCCATTTTCGTGTCTATGTTCCTGATATCATTATCATTTTATCGTTTTATACTACATTTCCGAATATCGGTCTTTTCCGAGGTTACATCAAAGAGATATCAGCTTAACTACTTTATCAAGCCTCTGCATACTGAATCTTAAGCAATTTTATGCAATTACCCACTACTGCCGCCCATGCTGGGTTTTACAACCCACTATAGGCGGCTGTATAACCCACTATAGGCGGTTGTACAACCCACCATGGGCGGCAGTAATAAGCAACTGTATAAAAAAGGTTAGTGTATAGCAAGAAACCGGCTGGCCAGCCATACAAAAAAGAATAGGAAGCAGGCATCCTGCCCGCCAACGAGGACTTAATATAATATAATGTGGGAATCCTTCATTTCATAACGAATCTTTCCTGTAGCCGCCAACGCCTCCATGACTTCGTTTATGCTTTGTTCACGCCGTACAAAATTTCCATAGAAGCGAAATTCTTTCAATGCCTCACTGGTTATGTCTATCTTCACTCCATAACTGCGCTCCAACTCTTTGGCAATGTCGGGCAACAACTCTTCATCAAAAAACAAATATCCGTTTGTCCATTGAGAAGCACTGGCAGCCACCACTTTCTCTAACTGCATACAGCCACTTTTCTTATCCAGTACCACCCTCTCATTGGGGAGCAGAAAGGATCTCTTCTCACTGCGTATCAAATTGTCCAAAGCCACCTTGCCTTCCAACAGCGAGACAATGGCCTCCTCGTCTTCAGGATAATCACGGAAGTTGAATTTGGTGCCCAGCACCTCCACCCTTAGTGCTTTGGTCTGTACTGAAAAAGGAATCTCTTCATCCTTCTTCACCTCAAAATACCCTTCGCCTATCAGTTTCACCAGCCTGTCTTCCACTCCGAAACCTTGCGAATAGGCGATGCGGGAACCGGCATTCAGCCAAACCAGCGTGCCATCCGGCAAAAAAAGCTTGGTCCTTGATCCCAACGGAGCCTCTACGGTCATCTCGGCAAAATGTTCCTTTACCCGGCTTTCTCCACGCCAATACGAAAAACAGGAGATGGCACACAGCACCGCCACAACAGCGGCATACCGCCAAACTGCCGACCATTTGGATTTCTGCCGGAGTGTACGGTCCGTATCCCGGCTGCCGGCAACCCGGTCTTTGAACAAGGTAAAAGCTCTATCCGGATTATATCTATCGGTTTCCCGTTTGTCAACAGCCGAGAACCACAACTCTTGCTGCTGCATAAAATAGTTCTCATGTTCAGCCGACTCCGCCATCCAGTCCTCTAACTCTTTCAAAGTATCCGCTTCCAGCCCTTCGGCAAAATATGTGACTATCAATTCATCAATATGTTCTCTGTTCTCTTCCATTCTTCATCATGGTTTTATAAATAAAGACAGCTATTCAGCACTTCAGGGTAGTGAGAAAATCATCTTTTTTCACCTCATTCTCAAAAAAACCAGCAAAACTCCCAAAAGATATTTGCCCAGATCCAGCTTCAATAAAGACAAGGCCCTCTTTATATGATACTTTACCGTATTGACAGATATGCCCAGTTCACAAGCTATTTCCTCGTATCTCTTTTCTTCGAAGCGACTTTTTTGAAATACCACCCTGCATTCTTTGGGCAGCTTACTGATGGAGGCGGTTATCTGCTCTTCGAGCTCTCGCTCCAACAACACGCCCAAAGGATATGTATCCGAAATAACATAACCACTATCCGAGGTATTTTCGGATACCAGTTCGGACAAGGAGACTTTATTCTTTTCGCGCTCCGCCATCACATGATTGATGCAACGGTTACGGACTGCCCTCACCAAATAGGAACGGAAGGAAACAGTGATATCCAACGTATCACGAATCTCCCACAAATGAAAAATAATATCTCCCACTATTGTTTCGGCTATAAAATGATCTCTTACATACCCGTATGCTATGTGACAAAGAAAAACGTAATGATGGTCATAAATATATTTATAAGCCTGCTCATTACCAGCCTTCAATTGTGCTACAATAATTTTCTCCGTGTTTTCCATGCATATAAAGACTAATCAATTTATCGGGATTCATCTTATTAACCCGCCAAAGTTATAAAATTAATAACAGACCCCAAAAAAATAATCTACAAATTCAGGAAACCGCACCGGAAACACTGGCAGAAGGTGAAAAAAACTGATTGTTTATTTCAGTACACCCCATGAGATGGACATGCTTGCTGACGAATGCCGCCGAAATATTTGTAGCAAACAAAGTTGAGATGTTTTAACATATCATTGTTGTTTTACTGTTGGCGGGAAACATGAAAATTCACAGAAGAACTAAACAAGCTCTGCCAGCACTTTGCATTTCATAAAACACCCTGTCAGGACTCTCCATTCCGGTAAAAATGCGTACATTTGCATCCATAAATAAAGTTGAGTCATGAAAATAGGAATTATAACGGCCATGGGGGCTGAGCAGAAACAAGTAGCACAACTGCTGGAGAACAAAAAAGAGTACACCGAAGGTCCTTTTCAATATACCGAAGGTATCATTAAAAATAATACCATCATTCTGATGAAATGCGGCATAGGCAAAGTGAACGCCGCTGCCGGTACCGTAGAACTGATCCGCACCTTCCACCCCGACTGTGTCATCAGCACCGGTGTGGCCGGAGGCATAGACAGTTGTCTGAAAATAATGGATGTGGTGGTGAGCCGACAGATTGTATATCATGATGTATGGTGTGGCGAAGGCAATGCGTACGGACAGATACAAGGGCTCCCCGCCCGGTTCGAAGGCAACGCCACATTGTTCGATTGCGCCATGTCGCTGGATACCCCGACCGCCATTCATGGAGGCCTGATATGCAGCGGAGACAAATTCATCACTGACCGTTCCGAGCTGAACGACATTAAAGAAAAGTTCAACGAAGGGCTGGCAGTAGATATGGAATCGGGAGCCATCGCCCAAATCTGCTATATATATAAGGTACCGTTCATCAGTTTCCGCATCATCAGCGATACGCCGGGAGCCGACAACCATTGGGAGCAATACACCAATTTCTGGGAAACGATAGCCGACCGTTCCTTCGAGGTCACCCATACTTTCCTTTCCTCATTACCCGCTAATTTATAAAAACAAAACAATATGAAGACAATACCCAGTTTTACCATCGACCACATCCGCTTGCTTCGCGGCATCTATGTATCCAGAAAAGACGAAGTGGGCGGCGAGACAGTCACCACCTTTGACATCCGTATGAAAGAGCCCAACCGGGAACCTGTTTTGGGACAAGGAGCACTGCACACCATCGAGCACCTGGCCGCCACCTACCTGCGCAACCACCCTGTATGGGCGGACAAAATTGTGTATTGGGGACCGATGGGATGCCTCACCGGCAACTATCTGTTGATGAAAGGAGACTTAAAATCAGAAGATATTGTGGAACTGATGCAGGAAACCTTCCGCTTTGTAGCCGAATTTGAAGGCGAAGTGCCGGGAACAGCCCCCAAGGATTGTGGCAACTACTTGCTTCATGACCTGCCTATGGCCAAATGGGAATCTGCCAAATACCTGTATGAAGTATTGGAACAGATGACACAAGATAACCTGTATTATCCCACCAAAGAATAACTCTTTTGCCAACAAGCTTCCCCCCCTAGGAAGAATAAAAGAAAAGCCGCTTTCTTTTCAGAGAGCGGCTTTTCTTTAAGTCCTTTTTCAAAAGAGATGAATTACTTACGTAATCCAAGTGCCTTAACAATAGCACGATATCTTTCGATATCACGGTTCTTCAGGTAGTTCAGCAATGCACGACGTTTACCTACCAAAGTTGTCAAAGCTCTTTCAGTGCTATAATCTTTTCTGTTGAGCTTCAGGTGCTCAGTCAGGTGAGAAATACGGTATGAAAACAAAGCTATCTGCGCTTCAGCTGAGCCAGTATCAGTGTTAGACTTTCCGTACTTTTCAAAGATTTCTTGTTTTTTAGCTGCATCTAAATACATAATTCTTAGATTTTTTGATATATAAAATTTTCACTTAGCGGGTGCAAAGATAGGCATTATCTTTTATATCACAATGAATTAGAGCGATTTATTTTCAAAATAATCTTCTATATCTCGTACTGCCGCATCTTTCAACAGCACCTTTTTATCCTTATCTAACAAATAAAGGGTAGGCATTGCTTTCAAATCATAACATTCTTCGGTCAATACCGTCAGCTCTTTATCATAACTGTTGATCCATCCGTCAGGAATTTCATTCCGATACCTCTCCCATACTTCATGCTCTTCGTCAGGATAGAAAGCTAGAATTTTCAATCGTTTCATGACACTAGGATTGTTCAATACGGCAGAATTTTTCATCGCTGCCAATGTCTCGGTGCAACCATGACAGTCCGGATTATAGAACAATAATAAGGTATAAGGGCTACAAATCTCATGCATACGTTTCTGCTCTCCCGAAGGCAAGGTGTAAACGAAATCAGCAGCTACACTCCCTACCCGGTTCATACCTATCAATTTCAAATCGTGCCACGCACGGCTACGGGTAGCCTCATCTGTCAGTGAAGAAGCAACCAGAAAACGGCCAACCGGTTCATAAAGGTTCTCATTCCGAAGAGGTGAATTGGGATCGAACAAATACCTTCGGAAAGTTTGTGCAAAATATCCCAACATCTTTCCTTCCTGTGAAGCCTGATGCATGGTCCGAATCAAGCAAGTATCCGACAGGGAGGACGGTACATGCCCCAACAAATCTATATAATCTACCAAAGCCTGTTCTGTAACATCAGGCACATGAAGATAGGCAGTATCTGTAAAGTCAAAATGATCCCAATAGTGCTGTACTACAAAGTTCAACCGGTCCTCCGGAGATTGCAACATGACCGGCACTTCCGGCAAAGTGAAAGCCAGCGTTTTTTTGTCGTCCGTTACTGATGCCGTTTTTTGTTGCCCACCACAAGCAACAAGAAAAAGACAACACAAACCCTCCACCATATATCTACACACCTTTCTCATACATTTTTCTTTTAATCAGCGTCCTACTTGTTACAAAGGTAAAAGGTATTATCCAAACGCCCAAATCACGCCGGAACTATTTTTTTGTACCCGCTCCGGCAAATCTTTTCGGTTAGTCCGGCCCAAGAAGAGACGGAAGATAAAAAATAATAGTTAACAGCCAAATATTTTTTAAATTAAAAATCGTACCTTTGCAGCCAAATATATAGGTATAGTATGCAAGAGATCAGAAACATTGCGATCATCGCCCACGTAGACCACGGAAAAACGACATTAGTGGATAAGATGATGCTGGCGGGACATTTGTTCCGCAACGACCAGACCAATGGTGAACTGGTATTGGATAATAATGACTTGGAACGCGAAAGAGGGATAACTATCCTTTCAAAGAATGTTTCAATAAACTACAAAGGAACAAAAATCAATATTATTGATACTCCGGGACACGCCGACTTCGGTGGCGAAGTAGAACGTGTGCTCAATATGGCTGATGGATGTATCTTATTGGTAGATGCATTCGAAGGCCCGATGCCGCAGACACGCTTCGTATTGCAAAAGGCGTTACAGATCGGTTTGAAGCCTGTAGTTGTAGTAAACAAGGTGGATAAACCCAACTGCCGTCCGGATGAAGTATACGAAATGGTATTCGACTTGATGTTCAGCCTGAACGCCACAGAAGACCAGTTGGATTTCCCCGTTATTTACGGTTCTGCAAAAAATAACTGGATGAGCACTGACTGGAAGACTCCGACAGAGAACCTGATTCCGTTGCTGGACGCTATCATCGAGCACATTCCGGCACCGAAACAACTGGAAGGAACTCCTCAAATGTTAATCACCTCTTTGGACTATTCAGCATATACAGGCCGTATTGCTGTGGGACGTGTACATCGTGGCACCCTGAAAGAAGGTATGAATATCACACTGGCCAAGCGTGACGGCAGTCTGATAAAGTCTAAAATCAAAGAAATACATACATTCGAAGGGCTGGGACGTAAAAAGACAGATGAGGTTTCATCGGGTGATATCTGTGCCATAGTAGGTATAGAAGGATTCGAGATTGGTGATACGATCTGCGACTACGAGAATCCGGAGCCATTGCCCCCCATTGCCATTGATGAGCCGACCATGAGCATGTTATTCACCATCAACGATTCGCCTTTCTTCGGTAAAGAAGGTAAGTTTGTCACTTCACGCCACATTCAAGACCGCCTGACCAAGGAACTGGACAAGAACCTGGCATTACGTGTACGCAAAAGCGAACTGGAAGACGGTAAATGGATTGTATCAGGACGTGGAGTACTTCACCTCTCCGTATTGATTGAAACCATGCGTCGCGAAGGGTACGAATTACAGGTAGGACAGCCTCAGGTTATCTTCAAAGAAATAGACGGTGTAAAATGCGAGCCTATCGAAGAACTGACGATTAGTGTGCCCGAAGAATATTCCAGCAAGATGATTGATATGGTAACCCGCCGCAAAGGTGATTTGGTTTCCATGGAAACACAGGGTGACCGCGTAAACATCGAGTTTGATATGCCTTCGCGCGGTATTATCGGTCTTCGTACCAACGTACTGACTGCCTCGGCAGGAGAAGCGATCATGGCTCACCGTTTCAAATACTACCAACCATACAAAGGCGAGATAGAACGTCGGAGCAACGGTTCTATGATTGCTATGGAAAGCGGAACAGCTTTTGCATACGCTATTGACAAATTACAGGACCGTGGCAAATTTTTCATTTATCCGCAAGACGAAGTGTACGCCGGACAAGTAGTAGGTGAGCATGTTCATGAAAATGATTTGGTGATTAATGTAACTAAATCAAAGAAGCTGACTAATATGCGCGCATCAGGCTCCGATGACAAGGCGCGCATCATTCCCCCGGTGGTATTCTCATTGGAAGAAGCATTGGAATACATTAAAGAAGATGAATATGTAGAAGTTACTCCAAAGAGCATGCGTATGCGCAAAGTGATTCTTGATGAGATAGAACGCAAAAGAGCCAACAAAAACTAATCAATCTACATTCTCAATAAAAAAATCCCGAAGGTGTGTGTCATCTTCGGGATTTTCTATTTCTAGCTTACAAACTTCACTTGGCTCACGAAAACACTATCTGCACACAACTTGCCTTCTGTAGGAAAACGCTGCAGTGTACATCTTGCATTATACGAAAAGCCTGCACTTACTAACATTAATCTAAATTATTCCAGGCTTTTCCAAGCATAAAAAAAGTGGCTCTTGAAAAGAACCACTTTTTATATATTAACAAATCTGCAAGATTCAGATTACAACTTCGGACCAGCAGCAACCAAAGCCTTGCCAGCTTCGTTACCAGTGAACTTAGCAAAGTTCTTAATGAAACGTCCTGCCAAATCTTTTGCTTTTTCTTCCCACTGGCAAGCACATTCGTATGTATCACGAGGATCAAGGATCTTCGGATCAACATTAGGCAATTCTGTAGGAACAACAAAGTCGAAGAAAGGAATAACCTTAGTAGGAGCCTTGTCGATAGAACCATCCAGAATAGCATCAATGATACCACGAGTATCGCGGATAGAGATACGTTTGCCGGTACCGTTCCAACCAGTGTTAACCAAGTATGCCTTAGCACCGGTCTTTTCCATCTTCTTAACCAATTCTTCAGCATACTTAGTGGGGTGCAATGACAAGAAAGCAGCACCGAAGCAAGCAGAGAATGTCGGAGTCGGTTCAGTGATACCACGTTCTGTACCAGCCAATTTAGCTGTAAATCCAGACAAGAAGTAATACTGAGCTTGTTCAGGGTTCAAGATAGATACCGGAGGCAATACACCGAATGCATCAGCTGACAAGAAAATAACTTGTTGAGCGTGAGGACCTTTAGAAATAGGTTTAACGATGTTTTCGATATGATAGATAGGATAAGAAACACGAGTGTTTTCTGTTACGCTCTTATCGGCAAAATCAATCTTACCATCTGCTGCAACTGTAACATTTTCAAGCAAAGCATCACGCTTGATAGCAGCATAGATATCGGGTTCGCTTTCCTTATCCAAATTGATAACTTTAGCATAGCAACCACCTTCGTAGTTGAATACACCTTCGTCATCCCATCCGTGTTCATCGTCACCGATCAACTTACGTTTCGGGTCAGTAGACAAAGTAGTCTTACCTGTACCGGACAAACCGAAGAAGATAGCTGAGCTGGTTCCTTCCATGTTTGTATTAGCAGAACAGTGCATAGAAGCAATACCACGAAGCGGGTTCATGTAGTTCATGATAGAGAACATACCTTTCTTCATTTCACCACCATACCAAGTGTTCAGGATAACTTGTTCTTTGGTCTTCAAGTTGAAAACAGTAGCTGTTTCAGAGTTCAAGCCCAATTCTTTGTAGTTGTCAACTTTTGCTTTAGAAGCATTGAAACATACGAAATCAGGTTCTCCGTAAGCTTCCAGTTCTTCGGCTGTAGGACGGATGAACATGTTAGTTACGAAATGAGCCTGCCAAGCTACTTCCATGATGAAACGTACTTTCATACGAGTTGCAGCGTTAGCACCGCAGAAAGTATCAACAACGAACAAACGCTTGCCGCTCAATTCTTTAACAGCTTTAGCCTTCAGGTCAGCCCAAGCTTCTTCTGTACAAGGTTTGTTATCGTTTTTGTATTCGTCAGAAGTCCACCATACTGAATTTTCAGAAGCTTCATTCTTAACGAAGAATTTATCTTTAGGAGAACGACCTGTGTAAACACCAGTCATTACGTTTACAGCACCCAGTTCAGTAACCTGTCCTTTTTCGAAACCTTCCAATTCCGGTTTAGTTTCTTCGGCGAAAAGTACATCATAAGAAGGATTGTGGAAAATTTCCTTCACATCGGTAATACCGTACTTGCTTAAATCTAAGTTTGCCATTTTTTAATGATTTAATTTGGTTATTGTATAATGTTATTTTACTCTTCATTTTCTGAAGGAAGACATTTTTCAACACTCCCTTGTCTAAGGCGCTACAAAATTAGTGCTTTATTTTAAAAAAAAGAAGTTATTAGAGAAAAATTTCCGTAATAATCAAAGATTTATATTTGTATAACAAAAATGCAATTTGCACTTTACAAATCTAGATTTTATTTGTTTCTTTGCAGGTCAAAGCCAACAATATAACAAAAGTATAGATATGAAAATCATCAATCTTAGTGAAGGCAATTCTCTCCTAAACCAATATGTAGCGGAATTGCGCGATGTACATGTTCAAAATGACCGTATGCGTTTCCGAAGAAATATCGAAAGAATAGGAGAAATTATGGCATACGAGATGAGTAAAGCACTAACCTATTCCGTAAAGCAGGTGCAAACACCCTTGGGAACTGCTACGGCCAGCACGCACGATGACAAAATAGTGATTGCTACGGTATTCCGTGCCGGACTGCCGTTACACACCGGTTTTCTGAACATGTTCGACCATGCCGACAACGCCTTCGTTTCCGCATTCCGTTTTTACAAGGATGACGAGCACCGCATTGTAGATGTACACATCGAATACATCGCCGCACCTTCATTAAATGACAGAACCTTGCTTTTAGTTGACCCCATGCTTGCCACCGGTGAAAGCATGGAACTTGCCTGGAAAGCTTTCCTCACTAAAGGCCAACCAGCAAAACTACAAATGGCCTGTGTCATTGCCAGCCAACAAGGAGTAGAACACATGGCAAAACTTTTTCCCGACGATGATGTCACATTATGGTGTGCTGCCATAGATCCTGTTCTGGACGAACACAAGTACATTGTTCCGGGATTGGGAGATGCCGGCGATTTGTCATTCGGCGAGAAACTTTAAAGCTCGCGCCATCAAGAAAGCCCCGCTTGTCCGCCCAGATAAAAAGACATCCCGATTGTATAAATAACAAATGGTTAGTAACCGGCAGTGATTCACCGCCCATTACTAACCATTCATATTTCAGACAGATCGACAGATCCGTCCCTGCAAGGAGGATGAAAATCTTATTTCACCTCCCAGATATCATTCGTCATCAGTAATTCCTGGAAATTATGATATTTCTTCTTTGCAGCCACTTCTTCAATCTGTGCATGAACCGCATCATCGTATGTAGGAGCCTCCACATCACGGATCACCCCTAATGCAACCGGAAAATCCGGTCCTTCCATCAATGCCAGTTTCAACTGCAAAGTATTGTCCATACAATGAGCATCGTGCACCAAAATATCTTTTTCCGTCACACCATTCTCACCAAGCTTTACCACTTTCAGCCCGAAGCCTTCCTGCATCAGCCCGTATTCTTTGTCTACACCAAACAACATCGGTTTACCGTGTTCCAAATAAATGGCATTCTTTGAACGGCCTTCCTTCGTATATACCGATTCGTGTGTTCCATCATTAAAGATGACACAGTTCTGAAGAATCTCACATACAGCCGCACCTTTGTGATTGGCAGCAGCTTTCAGAATCTCTACAGTTCCGGGGCCATCCGTGGCTACCGCACGGGCAAAGAACCGTCCACGCGCGCCAAAACATAATTCAGCCGGATGAAACGGATCTTCCACGGTTCCGTAAGGAGATGATTTACTGACAAATCCACGGGGAGAAGTCGGAGAATACTGTCCTTTGGTCAAACCATAAATACGGTTGTTCAACAAAATCATATTCAAGTCGATATTACGACGAACGGCGTGTATAAAGTGATTTCCACCAATAGCCAGCCCATCACCATCCCCTGAAATCTGCCAGACAGTAATTTTCGGATTAGCCACTTTGCAACCTGTAGAAATAGCTGCCGCACGACCGTGCACTGTCTGCATGGCGTATGTATTCATATAATAAGGCAGACGACTGGAACATCCGATACCGGAAATAACGGCTGTATCATGAGGAGCCACTCCCAGTTCAGCCATCGCTTTGTGCAGCGAAGCCAAGAAAAAATGGTCACCGCAGCCCGGACACCAGCGAGGTTGTCCTTTTTTGAAATCTTTTGCTGTATATTCGCTCATAGTCTTTACTTTCTTTACGGTTATTATTTATTTAAAATCTCAGTGAAAGCATCAACTAACTCGCTGACTACGAACGGTTGTCCCTTGACTTCATTAAACTGATAAGGAACAAATCCGTCTACTTTCATACGGAGATATCCGGCAAACTGGCCAAGACTCTGCTCAGCCACGACTACCTTCTTATATTTCTTCAGCACTTCTGCCGTATTTTGAGGCAGCGGGTTCAAATGAACAAAATGTGCCAAAGCAACCTTCTTGCCAGCATGGTTCATTTCCTCCATCGCTGAATATAAATGACCGTAAGTTCCACCGAAGCCTACTATCAGCAGATCGGCGTCCTCTACGCAGCCTTGCACCTTAACATCAGGCACCGGAATTTTATCCACCTTCTCAGCACGCAAACGGCACATCAAATTATGGTTTTCAGGCTCAGTAGAAATAGCTCCTGTGTCACTATCCTTTTCCAAACCTCCCAGAATGTGCATATATCCTTCCTGTCCCGGCAATGCCCAATAACGAACCCCAGTTGCAGTATTACGCTGGTAAGGAGTATAATTATCCTTCATTTCCAGAGTAACATACGGAGGGTTAATAGCCGGATAGTCTGCCAGATCAGGCAGCTTCCATGCACCGGAACCATTTGCTACAAAACCGTCAGTCAGCAACACCACCGGAGTCATGTGCTCCAAGGCAATCTTACAAGCATCATAAGCAGCATCAAAACAATGAGTTGGAGAAGCTGCGGCAATGACCGGCATAGGAGATTCACCATTACGGCCAAACAAAGCCTGCAACAAATCTGTCTGCTCAGACTTAGTAGGCAAACCGGTAGAAGGACCGCCACGCTGTACATTAATAACCACCAACGGTAATTCTGTAATAACAGCCAGATTCATAGCTTCTGATTTCAGACAGACACCCGGTCCCGAAGTAGAAGTAGCTGCCAACGCACCAGCAAACGAGGCACCGATAGCCGTAGCGCAACCTGAAATTTCATCTTCACATTGAACAGTAGTCACTCCCAATGATTTATGTTTAGAGAGCTCATGCAAAATATCTGTTGCCGGAGTAATGGGATAAGATCCCAGGAACAAACGCAAGCCTGCCTTCTCGGCAGCAGCGATCAAACCGTATGCCGTAGCCTTGTTTCCACTGATATCCATGTACTTTCCGGGTACTTTAGACTTAGTTTCCACCTTATAAGTATGATCTACAGACGCATGGGTATTGTGGCCATAATCATGGCCGGCGTGTATCACTTTAATATTCGCTTCGGCTATTTGCGGCTTCTTTGCGAATTTCTCGCGCAAGAAGTTTTCAGCAACTGCCAGGTCACGGTTAAACAACCAGCAAACCAATCCCAAAGCAAACATATTACGACATTTCAACATTGACTTGTTGTCCATGCCCGTATCTGCCAGACAGTCTTTCACCATCTGTGAAATAGGAGCAGCAATTACATCCTGCTTAATCCCCATCTCTTCAATCGGGTTGTCTGTTTTGAAAGCCGCCTTGTCCAAATCTGATTTCTGGAAACAATCCGTATCAATAATGATACAAGCTGTGGGCTTCGCAAATTTGTATTGTGTTTTCAATGCAGCGGCATTCATTGCGACCAATACGTCGCATTTGTCGCCAGGGGTAAAAACTTTACCCGCACCAATATGCACCTGAAAACCTGACACACCGGTCAGCGAACCTTGCGGAGCACGTATATCCGCCGGGTAATCGGGGAATGTACTGATATCATTTCCCACTGTAGCCGAAATATTAGAAAAGATATTTCCGGCCAGCTGCATACCATCGCCTGAGTCGCCTGAGAAACGAACCACGACCTGGTCCAACTCCTTGACTATCATTTCATCTGCCATAATTTATTATTTAGGGTTACAAAAATTCACTGTTTGCAAAGTTCGGAAAGTTCTGCCAAAGGACAAAATATTCTGCTATCAAACTACGTTTGAATATCAAAATGTACAAAATTAAAGGCCTATTTATTTCCAGGTTAAAAATAGGACAAGGATTATTACCTGTTTAAAAGCATAACATTCTATCATTATGACATTTATAAGGCGCTGTCCAACTTTACAATTTGTTATTTTTATCCACGGCTTACAAACATCATGAAAGTTTACATCTGAATAATTTCACTATTTAGATTATAGTAATATGTTAAAAACGACAAAACAACAAATAGAAGATTATTTTTCTCCCACTTAAGACATTTTTCAATCTTTCATATTGCCATTTTAACAAAAAGGAGTACCTTTGCAGCCATAAAGAGGCCTTGTAGTTCAACGGATAGAATAGAAGTTTCCTAAACTTTAGATAGGGGTTCGATTCCCCTCGGGGCTACAAAAAGCAGTAAACAATTGTCATACAACTGTTTACTGCTTTTATCTTTATCTGGATGACCTTAGATCTGCTTATTTAATCACTCCAAGTTCTTTGCCCACTTTAATAAATGCAGCAATTGCCTTATCCAAATGTTCCTTTTCATGTCCGGCAGACAATTGAACACGGATACGTGCCTGTCCTTTCGGAACAACCGGATAATAGAAACCGGTTACATAAATACCTTCTTCCTGCATCTTAGCAGCAAAATCCTGAGAAAGTTTTGCATCATAAAGCATCACGGCACAAATCGCACTTTGAGTCGGCTTGATATCAAAGCCGGCAGCCAGCATCTTGTCACGGAAATAATTCACATTATCCATCAATTTAGTATGCAAGGCATCACTTTCTTTCAGCATCTTGAACATTTCCAAACTAGCACCAATAATGGCAGGAGCTACAGAATTAGAGAATAAATAAGGACGAGAACGCTGGCGCAACATATCAATAATTTCTTTCTTACCAGTGGTAAATCCTCCCATAGCCCCACCAAATGCTTTACCTAATGTACCGGTAAAGATGTCCACACGACCGTATACATCAAATTGTTCAGCCACACCATGACCTGTAGGACCTACCACACCGGCTGAATGAGATTCATCCACCATCACCAATGCATCATACTTCTCAGCCAGTTCGCAAATCTTGTCCATTGGAGCCACATTACCATCCATCGAGAATACACCATCCGTAGCTATAATGCGGTGACGCTGTGCCTGCGCCTCCTGCAAACAACGTTCCAAGTCAGCCATATCAGCATTGGCATAACGATAACGTTTTGCTTTACACAAACGTACACCGTCTATAATAGAAGCGTGATTCAATGCATCCGAAATAATAGCATCTTCTTCAGTAAGCAATGGTTCGAACAAACCACCGTTGGCATCGAAACAAGCTGCATAAAGTATAGTGTCTTCCGTTTTGAAATAATCGGAAATAGCAGCTTCCAATTGTTTATGCAAGTCCTGAGTACCGCAGATGAAACGCACAGAAGACATACCGAATCCATGTGTATCCATTGCCTCCTTGGCAGCATTAACCAAACGCTGGCTATCCGACAAGCCCAAATAATTGTTTGCACAGAAATTCAATACATTCTCTCCGTCATTCACCTTAATGTCTGCACGCTGGGGAGTAGTAATAATACGTTCATTCTTATACAATCCGGCTGCCTTGATATCAGCCAGTTCCTTCGTAAGGAACTCTTTCATTTTACCATACATAGCTTTGCTCTTTTATTTAAGTAGATAGATTAAGTTTAAAAATTATTTCCATCTGACAAAGTTCTTATTTTTTTTTGATATCCGATTAAATTATAGAGGAAATTTTGATAAAATATGCAGTTTTCTATCTATCTTTGCTTCCAAAAGGAAACTAATAGTAAATAGCAGACTATGAAAAATGTATTAATTATCGGCTCCACCGGTCAGATCGGTTCAGAGCTAACCATGAAATTGAGAAGTATTTATAATGGCAACATCGTAGCCGGATACATCCCGGGTGCCGAGCCCAAAGGGGAATTAAAGGAATCAGGCCCTTCTGCCATTGTAGACATTACCAATGAACAGCAAATTGCCGAAACGGTATCAAAGTACAACATTGACACTATTTATAATTTGGCAGCCTTGCTTTCGGCAGTGGCAGAAGCTAAACCTCAGTTAGCTTGGAAAATAGGTATGGGTGGCCTGTTCAACGTACTGGAAGTAGCACGTGAAATGAAATGTGCCGTATTCACCCCAAGTTCTATCGGTGTTTTTGGGAATAACACCCCCAAAGACAAAACCCCCCAAGACACCATCCGCAATCCGCGTACCATGTATGGAGTCACAAAAGTATCGGGCGAGTTGCTGAGCGACTACTACAACATCCGTTTTGGTGTAGACACTCGTTCCGTTCGTTTTCCCGGATTGATTTCGTATGTCACACCTCCGGGCGGTGGAACTACCGACTATGCTGTAGACATCTACTATTCTGCCGTGAAAGGTGAAAAGTTTGAATGTCCCATTGCAGCAAACACCTTCATGGATATGATGTATATGCCGGATGGCCTTCGCGCAGCTATCGAAATCATGGAAGCAAATCCCGACAAGTTGGTTCATCGCAACTCGTTTAACATTGCTTCTATGAGTTTTGACCCGGAAATCATTTATAACAATATAAAGAAGTATATGCCCGAGTTCCAAATGGAATACAAGGTAGATCCGCTACGCCAAGCTATCGCCGAATCATGGCCTAACTCGTTGGATGATACTTGTGCCCGCGAGGAATGGGGATGGAAACCGGAATATGACCTGGACAGCATGACACAGGATATGCTTGCCAAGCTAAAAATACGATTCAATAAATAAGCCCCTGATATCGAATAAACAAAATGGCCTTCTCTATTTCTCTCCATATAGAATAGAGAAGGCTATTTTTATACATTTCTTTCACTTATATAAAATTTTGATCGTATCTTCGTGCAAATTAACATACTGATTAAAAACATACGATGAATACAAGAGCTATTACCCAAAACAAGAAAGTCGTTACATTTGGAGAAGTAATGCTAAGACTAACTGCCCCCAATTTTCGACGCTTTTCCCAAACAAACGAATTTATTGCTACTTATGGAGGAAGTGAAGCGAATGTAGCCATATCACTGGCCAATTTCGGCATCCCCACAGAATTCGTTACCCGGTTGCCCGAAAATGCAATGGCACAAGCTTGTGTAAACGCACTCCACGCTTACGGATTAGGTACAGACGGCATTATTTATGGGGGGAAGCGCATGGGACTATACTTTCTGGAGAGCGGTGCGGCATTTCGCAACTCCAACGTAGTATATGACCGTGAGGGATCTTCCTTTGCCACTTTACGCCCCGGCATGATAGACTGGGAAAGGATTCTTTCCGATGCCGGCTGGTTCCACTGGTCGGGTATAGCAGCGTCCCTGTCACAGGAAGGAGCAGATGCCTGCCTGGAAGCCCTACAAGCAGCAGACCGCCTGGGGTTAACAATCTCTTGCGATTTGAATTTCCGCAAAAAGTTATGGAATTACGGTAAATCCGCTTCAGAGGTCATGCTTCCCTTGGTCCAATATAGTGATGTCATTTTTGGTGCGGAACCCGAATACAAAGAAATATTCGGTATTTCTCCGGTAGGGTTTAAAGCTATAGACACTTCCTATCCATTAGATCTGTCCGGCTTCAAAGCATTCGGCCAGAAAGTATCTGAACAAGTCCCCCGATGCCAGAAAATATTTCTGGAATTACGTAATTCCATTACCTCTAATCACAACCTGCTGGCCGCCGTACTTTATACAGAAGGCACATTAAGGCATACCGGAATTTACGATATTGTCCATGAAGTAGACCGCGTGGGTGCAGGCGATGCATTTGTCGGCGGCATGATTTATGGTCTGCTGACTTACTCCGACAATGACCAAAAAACATTAGAATTCGCCCTTGCCGCATCCGCATTGAAAAATACCATCTATGGAGATTTCAACCAAGTAACGGTAGAAGAAGTGGAAGGGCTGATGCAAGGAAACGCCTCCGGAAGAGTCGTCAGATAACTAATTTTCACTATGATGGCCCAGCAGCATCAATCTGCGGAATATAGCGTAAAAAAAGTAAGATAAGTTCATGGACCAAGTAAGATAAGTTCATGAGCCAAGTAAGATAAGTTACTTGCCCGATGCACTTAAGTTACTTTTTGAGACTGCCGGAGATTCATCCGCCCTGTTTACCGCCAATCAATGCCATCCGGCTATACCTAAAAAGAGGAGGATGCCCCTGA
The DNA here is from genome assembly GCA_011959205.1 of Bacteroidaceae bacterium. Lineage (GTDB taxonomy): Bacteria > Bacteroidota > Bacteroidia > Bacteroidales > Bacteroidaceae > Phocaeicola. Next base: position 12,293 of record BLLV01000028.1, on the reverse strand, counting down.
TGTGAGCATCCTCCTCTTTTTATCTATTCTTAAAAGGAACTTTCTTTTTATGCCTTTGTTTCTTCCGGCATCTTGTTGCCCATAGTCAGGTAAGCGATAGGGGCAGCAATGAAGATAGAAGACAACGTACCGATCACAACACCCAAAATCATTGCAAAGGCGAAGCTACGGATACTGTCACCACCCAGCACGAAGATACACAACAATACGATCAATGTACTTAATGAAGTATTGATGGTACGGGCCAGCGTAGTATTCAGTGAATCATTAAACAGCTGCATACGGTTACGTTTCGGATACAAGCCGAAGAACTCACGGATACGGTCAAAAATAACCACCTTGTCATTAATAGAATAACCGATAGCGGTCAGAATAGCACCAATGAAAGTCTGGTCAATTTCCAATGAGAACGGAACCCATCCATAACACAAGGAATATGCACCGATAATCAAAGTAGTATCGACAACCAATGCCACAGTCGCACCCACACTATATGCTACATTGCGGAAACGCAACAAGATATACAGACCGATGGCCACCAATGCGAACAATACAGACCAGATAGCCGATGTCTTGATATCATCTGCGATACTGGGACCTACTTTCTGAGAACTGATAATGGAACCACCGGCACGATTATCACGGTCAATAAAGATCTCCAATGTAGTACCTTGGCCCAACAAGTTACCATCTTTCAAAGACTGATACAAGAACTCTTCGATTTCAGAGTCGATTGTAGGAGAATCTTCATTAATACGGTAGTTGGTTGTGATACGGATCGTCTTCTTGTCTGTACCCAAAGCGATAGCCTGTACATTATCTTCTGTGATTTTCTTCTTCAACAGGTCACGCACTGTTTCAGGTTCAACCTGCTGTTCAAACTGAACTACGAAGTTACGTCCACCGGTAAAGTCAATACTCTGCGCCAAACCACGGATAAAGAATGAAATGACACAAATTACAATGAATGCACCGAATATAGTGAACGAACGCTTCATCATACCCATGAAGTTATAGTTCACATTCTGCATCAAGTTCTTGGAAAGACCAGTAGTGAAGGTCAAGCCCAGCCACTTGTCTTTATTCATAAAGTGTTCATAAACGATACGAGTCAGGAACACGGCTGTAAAGAATGAACAGAGAATACCGATAATCAATGTAGTGGCAAAACCACGGATCGGGCCTGTACCGAAATAGAACAGAATAATACCGGTGATAATTGATGTCAAGTTAGAGTCAAAAATAGCAGAAAATGCGTTAGAATAACCATCAGCCAAAGCAGCCTTAACAGTTTTACCGGCTCTCAATTCTTCTTTTGTACGTTCATAAATCAACACGTTAGCATCCACAGCCATACCCAGCGACAGCACCATACCGGCAATACCCGACATGGTCAATGCAGCCTGGAAAGAAGTAAGAATACCCAACGTGAAGAAGAAATTGATGATCAATGCACAGTTAGCAACCATACCCGGAATCAATCCGTACATAGCACACATATAGATCATCAACAGAATCAACGCAACAACAAATGAAATAATCCCTTGGTTGATAGATTCCTGACCCAATGACGGACCTACGATATCTTCCTGAACGATACGTGCCGGAGCCGGCATCTTACCGGATTTCAAGACATTAGCCAAGTCCTTTGTCACTTCCGGAGTAAAGTTACCGCTAATCTGAGAATTTCCTCCGGTAATTTCACCGTTTACATTCGGAGCACTGTACACATAACCATCCAATACGATAGCGATAGCCTTACCTACATTATTCTTTGTCAAAACAGCCCAGCGGCGTGCACCGTCAGTATTCATAGACATGCTGACACAAGGTTTGTTGAACTGGTCATATTCATCTCTAGCATCGGTTATCACGTCACCTTCCAACGGAGCACGTCCGTTACGTTCAGTTGATTTGATAGCATACAATTCAAAGACACGTCCCTGTTTGTCAAAGTCAGCAGCCTTTACTCCCCATTTCAAACGAAGGTCTTTCGGCAACATTTCTTTCACTTCTTTCATGGCAAGGTACTGGTTTACCTGAGCTGTATCTTTATAATCAGCATAACCTACCACTGAGCCATAACCATTCGGGTTCAATTGAAGGACAGAAGCCAACGGATGTTCTTTCTTCATCTGTTCCATAGCGGCGGAGCTACTTGCTGTTTCGCCTTTCAAAGCAGCTGCAAGACTATCGGCAGCAGAAACTGCAGAGGTTTGTGCGACAGCAACTGTATCGGCAGAAACAACGCCGTTCTCAACAGCAAGGATATCACGCAGTCTGTTATCTACAGAAGAAAGATAAGGAACGATTTCTTTAGCATCGAATGTTTCCCAGAATTCCAGGTTAGCAGATCCCTGCAACAATTTTCTGACACGTTCCGGTTCTTTGATACCCGGCAGTTCCACCATGATACGGCCCATCTTTCCTTCCAATGCCTGGATGTTAGGCTGTGCCACACCAAAGCGGTCGATACGTGTACGTAATACATTATAAGAGTTGTCGATAGCAGCTTTCACTTCTTCGCGCAATACTTTCTCGACTTCGCTGTCGGAGCTGCGGGTGGTAACTTTGTCTTTCAGCTGCTGAGTAGCAAATAATTCAGCCAATTTGCCATTGGGAGCTTGTTTCTTATACTCTTTTACAAAAAGAGTGATAAAGTCATCCTGACTGGTGATGGATTGTTTTGATGCTTCCGCAACCGCTTTATTAAACGCTTCATCAGTCTTGTTGTCTGCCAGAGCTTTCACAACATCCGGAACAGATACTTCAAGGATAACGTTCATACCACCTTTCAGGTCCAGACCCAGACCAATCTCCATCTCACGACACTGTTTCAGCGTATAACTACCCAAATAAACTTTTTCATTCTGCATAGAATCAAGGTAATGCGCTTCACCTTTCGGGTCTTGTGCCGCTTTGTCCATGTGATAGCGGGTCACAAAAGAGAAAGAAAGATAAAACACACATACAAGGGTGAGTAATACCGCAAAAACCTTTACAAATCCTTTGTTTTGCATGTTACTTTGAAATTTATTATTTTTACTTTTTGATTAATTCTTATGTTTATACAAGGTTGCAAATATAGTTTTTTTTTCACATTCCCACGGTATCAAACACAAATATTTAGATTCCAAAAGAGAAAAAAGGCTGCAAAAGCATTTTTTGCAGCCTAAATTATTCTATTTCACAGCCTATTTTATTCCAAACCTCTATTTTTAAGCAAGGGCTCCAAGCTGGGATCCGCCCCACGGAAAGCCCTGTAAAGAGCCATCGGCTCCTCTGTCCCGCCTTTCTCTAAAATATTTTTACGGAAAGAACCGGCGGTATTTTTATCGAACACTCCATGTTCTTTAAATGCCTCAAAAGCATCCGTATCAAGAACTTCAGCCCATAGATAACTGTAATATCCGGCAGCATATCCACCGATAATATGGCTGAAGTAGGTGGCACGATAGCGAGGGGCTATTTCAGGAATCAGCCCCAGTTTGTCCATCGTCTCTTTTTCAAAAGCGACAACGTTCAGATTGTCCGTATCGGTCAGGTTATGCAATTCCATGTCAAGCAAAGCGGCGGCCAGCAATTCAGTGGTCATGAAACCTTGGTTAAAAGTGCCCTGGTTCTGGATTTTCGTAATCAGTTCATCCGGAATCACTTCTCTTGTCTCATAATGTCTGGCGTAGAGTTTCAGCACTTCAGGCTCTACCGCCCAATGTTCCATAATCTGTGAAGGCAGTTCTACAAAATCCTGTGCCACACTGGTACCGGACACCCCTTTGTAGTTACATCTGGTCAGCATACCGTGCAAGGCATGTCCAAACTCATGGAACATGGTTTCCACCTCATCCAGCGTCAGTAAAGAAGGCATATTCCCCGCAGGTTTAGTAAAACTTGCCACATTATAAATCAAAGGACGCACCTCGCCGGCCTGCTCACGGAAATTGCTCATCCATGCGCCGCCACGCTTGCTTGCACGTGGAAAGTAATCCGCATAGAACAATCCCAGAAACGAGCCATCGGCATCCTTTACTTCATACACTTTTACATCAGACTCATATACCGGCACATTATCCAGTTCTGTCAAGGTAATGCCGTATAGTTTGTTGGCCACGGCATACAATCCGCTACGCACATCTTCCAGACTGAAATAAGGTTTGATTTCATCCTCATTCAAATCATATTTTTCCTGGCGCAATTTTTCGGCATAATACCACCAGTCCCATGCAGCCAACTTCTCTCCCTTACCTTCCTTATCCATTATTTTCTGCAACTCGGCGGCTTCTCTCTTTGCATTCTTCAGCGAGTATCCCCACAGGTTGTTCAGGAAGTCCATGACTGTCTGCGAATTCTTAGCCATACTCTCATCCAGCACAAAATTGGAATAACAATCGAATCCTAATAATTTAGCCTGTTCCAACCGCAATGCTATGATCTTTCCCAATACTTCCTTATTGTCATTCGCATCATCATGATTCCCCCGGTTAATGTAAGCCTCATAAATATTCTTTCTCAATTCACGGTTCTCTGCATATTGCAAGAAGGGCAAGCGGCTGGAATTCTGCAAAGTGAACAGCCATTTCCCTTCTTTTCCGGCTGCTTTCGCTTCTTCCTCTGCACCAGTCTTCACCCACTCGGGCAATCCGGCCAGGTCGGCCTCATCCTCGATCACCAATTGATAGGCGTTATTCTCATTTAAAATATGATTGTCGAAAGCAATCCCCAAAGTAGAAAGTTCTTTATTGATTTCTCTCAAGCGAGCTTGTTTTCCGGCATCCAGTCCGGCACCCGAACGGACAAAAGCTTTATAATATTTATCTAGTAACCGGTGTTGCTCCGTAGTAAGCGTTATCTTGCCTTCCTGCTCCTGTTGATGTACATCGGCCACCCGTTTGTACAAATCCTGATTCAAGTAGATATTATCACTATGTTCGGAAAGCACAGGAGCCATCCTTTCATTCAAGACCGTCAGCGAGTCGTTTGTATCCGCCTCGGTCAACGCAAAAAACACCCCGCTAACTCTCGCCAAAATTCCCCCACTCTTATCCAGTGCCACAATGGTATTCTCAAAGGTAGGCTTTTCGAGATTATCAACTATTGCCTTAATTTCCACATTCTGCTCTTCTATTCCTTTCAAAAAAGCAGGTTCATAATGCTCCAGCTTGATTTTAGTGAAATCGGGAGCACCGTACTCGGTTTGGAATTCCGCAAAGAACGGATTCGTTTCTGTTTTTTGTTCACATGCACACATTACACAACACGTTGCTAACGTAAATAATAGTCTTTTCATAAGCTGTCAATTAAAGGTACGTAAAATCACTCTTTCGCCACATAACACCAAATAGGATAATGATCCGAACTCTTTATCGTGTTATCCACCGTACAACGGTAAGATTTCAAATTCTTGCTCAACAAAATATTGTCTATTCTGAAATAAAAATGATTTTGATTATAAGATATGCCAAAGCCATTCCCCGACTCCACAAAAGCATCCTTCAAACCTTTCCCTATCACCCTGTGAGCGTATGAAATAGGAGAATCGTTGAAGTCACCGCACACGATCACGCCTCCCCCTCTGTAACCGGCCACCAAACGAGCTATGGAATCGGCCTGCGGAGCACGTATAGCCGATGCTTCCGCCAGTTTTCTGACCAGCAGGCGGGAACCTTGCGACACCTTCTGCTTATCAGGATCCTTCATCATTTCGCGATAGACTTCTTTATCCTTCTCCGTCAGTTTGTTGGATTCCAAATGATTATTGACAACCAGCAACGTATCGCCGTTCACGTTGATTTTATAAGCGATGGAACCATTGTTAAGGCTGGCATACTTCACGGGATGTGCGGACAAAATAGGGAAACGGGAGTAACAGCCCAGGCCGTTGGCCCCCGATATCTTATAATAATTTTTATAAGGATAATCTCTTAAAGCATAATCCACCTCTTTCTTGGTTAACCGTCCTCCTACAATATATTCCTGCAGGCAGATTATATCCGCACGGCTGTTTCTCAAATACTCCAACACAGGGTTCGGATTATCCTTGGTGTTCGCACGGTTCTTCTCAAAGGCCATCGTATTGTAAGATAAAAATTTGATTGCCCCTTCTGGTACATCAGATACAAATACATTGACTGGGAAATAAGTACGGATAGCACCAATGGAACATACCAAGCCTAAAAATGAAAGCAGTGCATATTTACGGTAAATCACCAACCAAAAAACCAGAAACAAAAGATTGACAATCAAAAAAGCGGGGAAAGCCAGACCGGCGCATGACCATACCGGATGAGCCACAGGATCAATATAAGGACTGTAAGCACATACCAGCAATAATACCACCATGCACAGGTTTATGCCCAGCAGTATCCATCCCAAAAAACGACCAATATATTTCATATATCACTTCTTGCTCGCATCAAACAAGCTTTTCTTCTCTTTGGTAGTCAGGCTGTTATAACCGGATTTCTTTAATTTGTCTAGAATGCGGTCTATCTCCTCACTTTGCTGCTTTTTACGGGCATTGTAATTGTAATCTTTCGCCTTATCACCATAATGAATCTCCATCTTAGGCTTTTTCGACCGACGACGGAACGACAGGCCTCCCGAAAACCAGTCCAAGCCTCGGTTGATCCATGCCGTAGCATCATGTCCGCGTGATAATCCGGAAGCAAACCACCACCCGGCCAAAGCACCTCCCAAATGGGCGATATGACCGCCGGCATTGCCCGATGTCATAAACAGCAAATCGGTCACAACCATGAACAAAGCCACATACTTCAACCGCACAGTCCCGATAAACATAAAGTTCACTCTATATTCCGGCGCACGTACCGCAGTGGCCACTACAATAGCAAGTACAGAAGCTGATGCGCCTAATAAATAAGAATAATACAACGAATCACTGAAATAAGGAAAGACATTGTAAGCGAGCATATATAGCAAGCCGCCACAAACACCTCCTAGCAGATAGAGTCCGCGAAAATGCTTTGCTGAGAAAAGAGACAAGAACATCTGCCCGAACCAATAAAGCCACAGCATATTAAACAGCAAATGCAAAATGCCTGCATGCATGAACATGTAAGTCAGCAAAGACCAAGGCTGCTTGACAAACTGCACCGTCCGAGCCGGCAATTCCAAGTATTGGAGCACAGATGCTCCATCCCGGTTGAACAGCATCCATAAAATCCCCAACAAGGAGATTGCAATGAACACCCCTGCATTGACATATATAAACTGGATATTTATATTGCCCTTGTTGAAGCTATTTTTCAAATCAGTAATAAAACTGCCCATTGTCATTCTTTTTCCTCCAATACATTGTTAATATAAAGCCAAAAATCATCCCTCCCAAGTGCGCAAAGTGAGCAACGCCATCGCCCGAAGCTCCGAATCCCAGGAATAGCTCCAAAGCGGCATATCCCATCACAAAATATTTAGCCTTGATGGGAACAGGAATAGGGAATACAAGCATCTGGCTGTTAGGAAACAGCATACCAAATGCCAACAAGATACCATAAATCGCGCCCGAAGCCCCGACTGTAGTCATCAGATTCAAGTATTCCGCCATCGGAATCACGGCAATCCCCGTATTCACACTGTCATATTGAGACAATTCAGTCACATACTGTATATATTGCACCAACTCCTGCACCAGCCCTGCGCCTATACCGCATATCATATAATAAGACAAGAAACGTTTCGGCCCCCATACTTGTTCAAGCGTACGGCCAAACATCCACAAAGCAAACATGTTAAAAAAGAGATGTTGAAAACCACCATGCATAAACATATAAGTGATCAACTGGGCAGGATTAAAATCGGATGCCATAAAAAAGTGTAGTCCCAGCAGGTCGTTTAAGTCAATTCCATACTTCATGGCTACCACGCCTCCAAAGAAGCACAACGCATTTATTATCAATAAATTCTTGGTTACTGTAGGTATACTGTTCATAAATATTCTTCGTCTTATAAAACATTGATTGTGCGCAAATTTACAATTTTATTCTGTTATATAACAGAAAACTAGAGTTCTCTTACGTTTTTTTGATTTTTGGAGTATCTTTTTCAGGCTACCTGTTTGATTTCTAATTTTGAAAGCATATATTTGTCACTGATTTCGGTAAAATTTTTGTGTTACATTTAATAATTAATCATTTTCGTTATGAATAAGGCAGATCTTATCAGTGCAGTCGCCGCTGAAGCCGGCTTGAGCAAAGCCGACGCAAAAAAAGCAGTCGAAGCTTTTGTTTCAACTGTAACAAAAGCCCTCAAAGAAGGGGACAAAGTATCATTAATCGGATTCGGAACATTCTCTGTTACTGAAAGAAGTGCAAGAACAGGTATCAACCCATCTACGAAAGCAACGATTACTATCCCTGCTAAAAAAGCAGCCAAGTTCAAACCGGGTGCAGAACTAGCAGATGCAATTAAATAATTGTATTTTACATAAAAAGAACTTAAGGGGAAAGGCACCGATACTAGTGTCCTTTCTTCTTCATTTTTTTATTTGAACCTATGAAACCTAAAATGACGACCTTATTTAAATGCCTGATTGGCGCCGCTGTATGCGTATTTTCAACTCAAGTCCTTCATGCAGAGGACACAAAACTACCTTATTGGAAAGATATTCAGACCGTAGCCGTCAACAAGGAATATCCGCGCACAGCTTTCATGACTTACGACAATCGGGACCAAGCATTAACGGGCAAGTATGAAAATAGCCCTTACTACAAACTACTAAACGGCACATGGAACTTTTATTATGTAGATACATACAAAGATCTGCCTGCCAACATCGAGCAACCGAGTGCCAATATAGCTTGGAAAGAGATCAAAGTACCCGGAAACTGGGAAGTACAGGGCTACGGAGTGGCCATCTACACCAATCATGGATATGAATTCAAACCCAGAAACCCACAACCGCCGCAAATGCCCGAAACCAATCCGGTTGGCGTGTATCAGCGTGATATCGAAATTCCAGCTGACTGGGACGGACGCGACATATTCCTCCACCTGGAAGGAGCAAAATCCGGCGTATATGTATATGTCAACGGACAAGAAGTGGGATACAGCGAAGACTCCAAAAACCCCGCCGAGTTCCTGCTCAACAATTACTTGAAGCCGGGTAAGAACTCTTTGGTCGTCAAAATATTCCGCTGGAGCACCGGCTCGTACTTGGAATGTCAGGACTTCTGGCGCATAAGCGGCATCGAGCGCGACGTGTTCCTGTTCTCGCAACCCAAGACGCATGTCAGAGATTTCCAAGTATTATCCACACTGGACGACACCTATCACAACGGCATATTCAAGCTGGATGTGAATGTAACCACAGCAACCGACAAGAACGTGAACGTGTCCTACGAACTGCTGGACCACACACAGCAAGTAGTAGCCGAAGGAAATGTTCCCTGCAAAGTGACCGCCAACGGAAACACGAATATCACTTTTGACGCCACTTTGGACAACGTAAAAACCTGGACATCGGAACATCCTAACCTGTATCGGTTATTGATTTCCCTGAAAGAGGAAAAGAAAACAACCGAAATTATTCCCTACACAGTGGGATTCCGCCGTTTTGAAATCAAACCAACCGACCAAATAGCCGAAAACGGCAAACCATACGTTTGCTTGTTCGTCAACGGACAACCCATCAAGCTGAAAGGTGTGAACATACACGAGCACAATCCCGAAACAGGACATTATGTTCCTGAAGAACTGATGCGCAAAGACTTCACCTTGATGAAACAAAACAACATCAATAGCGTACGTCTCTGTCACTATCCGCAAGACCGCAAGTTTTATGAGCTATGTGATGAATATGGTATCTATGTATATGATGAAGCCAACATCGAAAGCCACGGCATGTATTACAGCCTGAAGCGTGGCGGAACATTAGGAAACAATCCCAAATGGCTGAAGCCTCACATGGACCGCACCATCAATATGTATGAGCGCAACAAGAACCATCCCTCGGTGGCTTTTTGGTCGCTGGGCAACGAGGCTGGAAACGGCTACAATTTCTACCAGACCTATTTGTGGCTAAAAGAACGTGAAGTGAAAGGCATGAACCGCCCGGTAAACTACGAACGCGCCCTTTGGGAATGGAACACAGATATGTATGTACCCCAATACCCCAGTGCCGCCTGGCTGGAGGAAATAGGCAAGAATGGAAGCGACCGTCCTATCGCACCCTCCGAATACTCACACGCCATGGGCAATTCCAATGGTAATCTGGCAGCGCAGTGGAAAGCTATTTATAAATATCCTAATCTGCAAGGAGGTTACATCTGGGACTGGGTAGACCAAGGTATTCTGGAAAAAGACGAAAACGGACACGCATACTGGACATACGGAGGAGACTATGGCGTCAATGCTCCCAGCGACGGAAACTTCCTGTGCAACGGTATCGTGGCTCCGGACCGCACTCCGCATCCGGCCATGGCAGAAGTGAAATACGCACATCAGAATGTAGGCTTCGAGGCCATCGACCCTGCTGCCGGCAAATTTCTGGTAAAGAACCGTTTCTACTTCACCAACCTGAAGAAATACATGATCAGCTATACGGTGAAAGCCAACGGCAAGACAGTGAAAGGCGGGAAAATATCATTGGACATCGAACCGCAAGGATCCAAAGAGCTAAACATCAACCTCAACGGATTGAAGCCCAAGGCCGGAACGGAATATTTTGCAGATTTCGTAGTTACCACTACAGAACCGGAGCCCTTGATCCCCGCAGGACATGATATCGCTTCCGAACAATTCCGTCTACCCATCGAGCCATTGGCTGTAGCCGGACATAAGGCAAGCGGCAAGACTACCGCCAGCACGGATGGCGACGTAATTACCGTATCATCACCACGTATGCAGTTCGTTTTCAACAAGAAAAGCGGGCTCGTAACTTCATACAAAGTAAACGGTACAGAATATTTTGCCGAAGGCTTTGGCATCCAGCCTAATTTCTGGCGCGCACCAACAGACAATGACTATGGTAACGGTGAGCCTAAGCGTGAACAAATCTGGAAACAGTCCAGTAAGAATTTCAATGTGGCGGATGTCACCACAGAGTCAGACGGCAACAAGACCGTGCTAACAGCCAATTACCTATTGGCAGCGGGCAATCTGTACATCATGAAATATACCATCTATCCCGACGGTGTGGTTCATACAGATATCACCTTCACTTCTACCGACATGAAAGCTGCCGACACGGAAGTATCGGAAGCTACTTTAATGGCTACTTTCACACCGGGACAAGACGCCCAGCGTCTGGCCTCTTCCAAGCTGAACGTACCGCGCATCGGTGTACGATTCCGTTTGCCGTCTGACATGAACCAAGTGGAATATTTTGGTCGCGGACCGGGCGAGAACTACATAGACCGTAATGCTAGCAGTTTCGTTGACCTCTACCGCACTACTGCCGACCAAATGTATGTCAACAATTACGTCCGTCCACAAGAAAACGGGCACCGTACTGACACCCGCTGGGTAGAGTTAAGCCGCAAAGGTGGAAAAGGCCTGCTGATACGTGCCGACCATACCATCGGATTCAACGCCCTGCGCAACTCCGTGGAAGATTTCGACTCGGAAGAAACCGTGAACCGTCCCCGTCAGTGGACCAACTTTACTTCCGAGGAAGTTGCCAACCATGATGAGGAAAAAGCTAAAAATGTCATACGTCGCATGACTCATATCAACGATATCACCCCACGTAATTTCGTTGAAGTATGTATTGATATGAAACAACAAGGTGTAGCCGGTTATGACAGCTGGGGAGACCGTCCGTTACCGGAGCATACCCTGCCTGCCAACAAGGAATACCATTGGGGCTTTACATTAGTACCGACAAAATAAAAAAGTATCTTAAACTTTCATCATAAAACAAGGGCTGCCATAAGTGAATCCATCCTTTTGGCAGTCCTGTTTTATTTGCTAAAGTGTGACTGGTCATCATACATCCGTTTAAGCCGGAATTCTATTTCAGACTGTGCTCCCGAAGCTATTTCAAAGCGTTCCATAGCCATATAAATAATGAGTCGGTTCATTCCCTTCGTTGTCGTTTCCCAACAGGCGAAGATAATATTCCTTGATGCCCAAAAAAGAAAAGGGTCAATTTCTTTGGCGATCCGTTACTGAAAAACAAAGCAAAAAACCATTATGCACCATTCCATATATTCTTTCCCCGTCAAAATGAAAGGCACATACATATATTATACAATTTAAACGGTTCATACTATTCATAAAAAAATCTCCGACTTATCACAAGCCAGAGATTCCGCTTTATAAATTTAAAGTTTTTA
>BLLV01000027.1 GCA_011959205.1 Bacteroidaceae bacterium | reverse complement strand
ACCCGAAGTAGTTGTTCACCGCATTGGAAAGGTAGGTCGTATTCGTGCCGGATACTATACAGATATAATAATTAGTTGGATATTAGATATATATATGATGCCTTTAATGACGTAAGGTCCATTTGAGGAACTTATATTATTTATAATTGACAATAATATCCGGTAAACTATCTACTGCTTTTTGTTTGAGCTCATCTATGATATGAACATATTTTTCTGTATGTCGGGTAGTAGAATGTCCAGCAAGGCTGGCTGCTGTCTTGATATTAGCTCCATTCGCCATGATGTTGGTTATGAATGAATGGCGGGCGCAATGGAAAGTAATGTGTTTGCGTATGTTGGCTTTTTTTACCCATTTGTTTATGATTCTTAGCGTATAAGAATAGGAGGGGAGACTAAATATTAATTCCTCATCGATGCCTTTATGTTCTTGTAAGAGTTTGATAGCAGTATGGTTCAAATTCAAGTGTAAGATTGCATTTTTGGAATGTGATTGTACTTTCTGTTGTATGATAGTAAGGCGGTTTGATGGGAAATCGATGTCTTTATATTGTAACTGGTGGATATCACACCAACGCAGTCCGCAATAACAAGAAAATAAGAATGCCCGTTTTACTTCGTTGTTAGGACATGGGGTAATGGCAAGTTTTTGAATTTCCTTTAGACTGAGGACTGCTTTGGTTACTTCATCAAACTGTATCAAGCGGATACCATCCGTTGGGTTAGAAATCATTAACTTTTTTTCTATACATTTATTAATGCACATTCTGAACTTCTTGAAATATCCGATGGGAGTGTTGCCTCGGAGATGATCCCGGAGATACTCAAGAAAGTTTATACAAAAATCTTTTGTGAGAAGAGTTACAGGTAAGTTTTTTTTCCTAGTGAACAGCCGTAAATGAGTGATACATGCTTTGACCATTTTCTTGTCTTTTTTGTGATAGGTGTCTAGGAATTGTCCTATTAGAATATAGAAATCGGGAACATTACTCTTGTCTGTTGGGAATATATCATCGAATGTGTTTTTTACATCGTTCAGATGATATTTAGCTGATAAGAATTCTAGCTCCTTTTTAGCTCTTATTTGTTTGGCTATTAATACTTTGTTTTTGTTCTCCGCTCTTCGTTCTACACTGGTTGGAGGATCCAGAATGATGCCCAGATACTCTTTGCGGCGTTTTCCGTTATAACTGTAATTTAAGTAAAGTGAAACTCTTCCTTTGTTCAATTGTTTCTTTCCTAATGTGATTCCCATAATGAATAATAATTAATACAATAATAGTATTGAAAAAAAAGACGGTTGAGGGACTAAAAATGAATTCCTCTGTCTTTCTTTCTATTATAATAATATCTTTTGTACCTTTGTGTCATAAACTGAAAAATGGAAGAAAATTTTGATATACGCGAGCAACAGCTCACAACTAGGGAACGCGATTTTGAGAATGCTTTACGTCCGCTGAATTTTGAGGATTTCAACGGGCAGGATAAGGTAGTGGATAATTTGCGCATCTTTGTCAAGGCGGCGCGTCTGAGGGCCGAGGCGTTAGACCATGTCCTTTTGCACGGACCTCCCGGCTTGGGCAAGACGACCTTAAGTAATATCATTGCCAATGAACTGGGAGTAGGTTTTAAAGTGACCTCAGGACCGGTGCTGGATAAACCGGGCGATTTGGCAGGAGTATTGACCAGTCTCGAACCTAATGATGTGCTTTTTATTGATGAAATACATCGGTTGAGTCCTGTGGTGGAAGAGTATTTGTATTCTGCCATGGAAGATTATCGTATTGATATAATGATAGACAAGGGGCCTTCGGCGCGTAGTATCCAGTTGGAACTAAGCCCGTTTACATTGATTGGAGCCACTACCCGAAGTGGGTTGCTTACTGCGCCTTTGCGTGCCCGTTTTGGGATCAATCTTCATTTGGAATATTATGATGATGATATACTGACAAGCATTATCCGTCGCTCTGCTAATATACTGAATGTGCCTTGTGACGTGAAAGCGGCAGGTGAGATTGCTTCGCGTAGCCGTGGAACGCCCCGTATTGCAAATGCGCTGTTGAGGCGCGTCCGTGATTTTGCCCAGGTGAAAGGTTCCGGAAGGATTGATGTGGAGATTGCCCGGTTTGCTTTAGAGGCTTTGAATATTGACAGGTATGGGCTGGATGAGATAGATAACAAGATTTTATGTACTATTATAGATAAGTTTAAAGGAGGTCCTGTAGGGTTGACTACTATTGCAACCGCTTTGGGTGAAGACGCCGGAACAATAGAGGAGGTTTATGAACCTTTTTTGATTAAAGAGGGTTTCTTAAAACGTACTCCGCGTGGACGTGAGGTCACGGAACTGGCCTATATGCATCTAGGGCGGAGCATTTATAATAGTCAGAAGACATTATTTGATGATTAAACAATGGCAGGATTAAAAGCATTGGCCAAGGAAACAGCCATATATGGGATGAGTAGCATCATCGGGCGGTTCCTGAATTATTTGTTAGTACCGATATATACTAACGCTTTACCTATGGAATCGGGCGGTTATGGTGTCATTACCAATATGTATGCTATAACTGCCTTGTTGATGGTGCTTTTGACATACGGTATGGAAACCGGCTTTTTCCGATTTGCTAATAAGGGAGTGGACGACCCGATGCGTGTCTATTCCACTACTTTGCTTTCGGTAGGAGCGACTGCGGTTCTGTTTTTAATGGTTTGTCTTTCTTTTCTGCATCCCATAGCAGGTTTCTTGGGGTATGGAGAGCATCCGTGGTATATGGGGATGATGCTGATTGTCGTTGCAATGGATGCTTTTCAAGCTATTCCTTTTGCCTATTTGCGGTATAAAAAGCGGCCTGTTAAATTCGCTGCATTGAAACTGTTGTTCATTTTTGCCAGCATTGCCTTGAATATCGTTTATTTTGTAGGCATGAAAGGAGAGAATGTCGGAGTGGCTTTTGCCATTAATTTGGCTTGTACTTCTTTGGTTATGTTATGTATGTGGAAAGAATTGGTGGGCTTCAGGTATGTGCTGGACAGAGAGTTGCTGCGGCGCATGTTGCATTATTCTTTCCCGATTCTGATCTTGGGTATTGCGGGGATCCTGAATCAGGTGGCCGATAAGATTATTTTTCCGTTTGTCTATCCCGATAAGGCGGAGGCGGCCATCCAGTTGGGTATTTACGGGGCTGCCAGTAAAATAGCTATGATAATGGCTATGTTGACACAAGCCTTCAGGTTTGCATACGAGCCGTTTGTTTTTAGTAAGAGTAAAGAAAAGGATAATCGGGAAATGTATGCCAAGGCGATGAAGTTTTTTATTATCTTCACTTTACTGGCTTTTTTGGCTGTTATGTTTTACCTTGATATCCTGCGTTATATTTTGGGGCGTGATTATTGGGTGGGACTCAAGGTTGTACCTATTGTCATGGCTGCAGAAATGTTTATGGGTATTTATTTCAATCTTTCTTTTTGGTATAAACTGATTGATGAAACAAAATGGGGAGCCTATTTTTCATTGGTGGGTTGCAGTATCATTATTCTAATAAATATCTTCCTGATTCCGGTGTTTAGCTATATGGCATGCGCTTGGGCTGGTTTTGCCGGATATGGGGTGGCTATGCTTCTTTCCTATTTTGTGGGGCAGAAGAAATACCCTATTCATTATGATTTGAAAGCGATAGGTAAATATGTGGCGTTAGCACTGGTACTTTACCTTGTTTCAGTTTATCTTCCTATTCAAAATATATTCTTGTTGCTGGGTGTTCGTACATTGCTGTTGCTATTGTTTGTGGCATATATTGTGAAAACGGATTTTCCCTTACAACAAATACCTATTGTGAATCGATACATAAAGAAATAGCTATGAGTGACCTGAAGAATGATTTAAAGAATGTGCCTTATGTAAAGCAGTTCTTTAGTGAATATCTTGATTTGCGTAAGGATAAGGACAATGAGGCCTTGATTGTAGAAAGTATTCGTAATGGTGTTGAGTTCAAAGGGACTAATTTATGGATTCTTATTTTCGCTATTTTTATAGCTTCATTGGGCCTGAACGTGAATTCTACGGCGGTAATTATTGGTGCCATGTTGATATCTCCGCTGATGGGACCGATAATGGGAGTAGGATTGGCTATTGGACAGAATGATTTTGAATTGCTGAAACGTTCTTTAAAAAGTTATTTGGTGGCGACTGTATTTAGTGTGATTACATCTACGCTTTATTTTTCGCTGACTCCGCTGGATGAAGTGCAATCGGAATTGTTGGCGCGTACTTCTCCTACCATATACGATGTGCTTATAGCTTTATGCGGTGGGTTGGCCGGTATTATCGCTTTGTCTACCAAGGAAAAAGGAAATGTTATTCCGGGGGTAGCTATTGCTACGGCATTAATGCCGCCTTTGTGTACTGCCGGATTTGGGCTTGCCACCGGAAATTTGCTTTATTTCTTAGGTGCGTTCTATTTATATTTTATAAATTCAGTATTTATCAGCCTGGCTACTTTTATCGGAGTGCGTGTCATGCATTTCCAACGTAAAGAGTTTGTAGACAAGGAGCGCGAGAAGTTGGTGAAGAAATACATCATAATCATTACGTTGGCTACCATGTGTCCTGCTATTTATTTGACTTATGGCATTGTGAAAAGCACAATCTATGAAGCTTCTGCCAACAGCTTTATTAACGAAGAGCTGAATTTCAATAATACTCAAGTAATAGATAGGAAGATTTCTTTTGAGAAGAAGGAAATACGTGTTGTATTGATAGGCAATGAAATTCCGGAAACAGAAATAGCAACCGCAAGGGATAACTTGAAACATTTTAATTTGGCAGATACTAAACTGGTTATTCTTCAAGGAATGAATAATGATGCGATGGATATCGGCAGTATAAAAGCTCAAGTGATGGAGGATTTCTATAAGAATAGTGAAAAGCGTTTGTTGGAACAGCAAGAGAAAATAAAGTTGTTGGAAAACGAGCTTAAAGTATACGCTGCTTATAATACCATAGATAGAAAAATAATTCAGGAACTAAAAGTGCTTTATCCTAAAGCTGAAGCCATTGCTATGGCAAAGACTGTAGAGTTACAAGTCGATTCAACGAAAACGGATACATTGACAATCGTCTTGATGAAATTTAGCAAGAAGCCTGCCGACAAAGAAAGAGAGAAGATTTCCGAATGGTTGAAAGCGCGTGTGGGGGCAAAGAAACTTAAATTGATTGTAGAATAAAACCGTGAAAAAACTGTTATTGTTGCTGTTCTTCTTACCTCTATATATATGGGGTAATGAAGGAATGTGGCTTCCTTGTTGTCTTAGCAAACAAACTCAACAAGTGATGAAAGAAATGGGATTGGAGCTTTCATCTGAACAATTGTATAATCCCGGTGGAAAGGCATTGGCTAATGCTGTCGTTAGTTTTGGAGGCTTTTGTTCGGGTGTTGTTGTATCTCCGGATGGTTTGGTCTTTACGAATCATCATTGTGGGTATGATGCCATTCAGCAGCATAGTTCCGTGGAGCATGATTATTTGCGGGATGGGTTCGTGGCCGATTCCTTAAATAAGGAGCTTCCTAATCCGGACTTATTTGTCAGTTTCCTGATACGTACGGAGGATGTGACGGAACGTGTGCTGCAAGCTGTACCGGCAGGAACAGAAGAAAGGGATCGTGCGCTGATTGTAGATTCTATTTCCACACTGCTTGCTCAGGAGGCAGTAGCGAATGATACTTTGCTGCGTGCTGAGATAATACCTTTTTATGGTGGCAATGAGTTTTATCTGTCTGTGTATAAAGACTACTATGATGTCCGTCTGGTGTTTGCTCCTCCCTCTTCTGTAGGTAAGTTTGGCGGGGATACGGATAATTGGGTATGGCCCCGTCATACTGGAGATTTCTCTGTATTTCGTATTTATGCTGACCGGAATAATCAGCCGGCAGCTTATTCTCCGGATAATGTGCCTTATCATCCGGATTATTTTGCTCCTGTTTCTTTGGACGGGTATGAACAAGGTTCATTTTGTATGACTATGGGATATCCCGGTTCTACCAGCAGGTATTTGTCCTCGTTTGGAATAGACGAGAGGGTCAATACGGATAATGCCGCCATGATTAATGTCCGTACCATCAAGCAGGCTATCTGGAAAAATGCAATGGAGAAAAGTGATGATATCCGTATTAAGTATGCTTCCAAGTATGCGCAAAGCGCTAACTATTGGAAGAATAGTATAGGGATGAATCAAGCTGTTAAAGAGTTGAAAGTGATAGAGAAGAAACAAGCTTTGGAGCGCCAGTTGCAAGAATGGATCCGCCGGAAGCCTGATGGACGAAGCAAATATGCCCGGGTACTGACTGAACTTAAGTTGAATTATCGTAATCGTAGAGATGCGGCACGGGCCATGGCATATTTTGGGGAAACATTTGCCAATGGGCCGGAGTTGATTACAGCAGCTTTGGCTGTATTGAATTTTGATTTTGAGGCAGAAGAGGGTGATTTGGAACGCAATATGCGGCAGTTGCTGGAGATTTACGCCAATATGGATGTGAATGTGGATAAACAGGTTTTTGTGGCTATGTTGAAAGAATATGCAGCGGAGGTAGGGAAAGAGTTCTTACCTGATGTTTATCCGTTGATAGAAAAAGATTTTAAGGGGGATTACCAGGCTTATGTAGATGATTTATATGCTCGTTCCTCTTTGAAGACCCCACATGGATTTGAACAGATAGTGAGAGGAGATACTACTTATGTCTTGTTTGATGACCCTGCGGCTTCTTTTGCTATTGATATGCTGGTGAAATTTTATGAGTTCAATCAGTCCGTGGAGGAATCAAGTATGAATATTGAGAAAAATGAGCGTTTGCTGAATGAAGCGATGCGTGAGATGGAGGCAGACAGGGTGTTTTATCCGGATGCCAATTCTACTATGCGTCTGAGTTTTGGCATGGTGGGTGGTTACTCGCCAAAAGATGCGATTGAATATTCTTATTTTACGACGACAAAAGGGATTTTTGACAAGATAAGGCAGTATAAGGGGGAGCGTGATTTTGATGTACTTCCTTCCGTGACCGATTGCTTGGAAAGGAAAGATTTCGGACGTTATGCAGCCGGAGATGGTAATATGAATGTTTGTTTTATCTCGGATAATGATATTACAGGAGGAAATTCCGGCAGTGGAATGTTCAACGGAAAAGGAGAACTGATAGGGCTTGCTTTTGACGGAAATTGGGAAGCTATGAGTGGAGATATTGTTTTTGAACCTAATTTGCAGCGTTGCATCGGGGTGGATATCCGTTATGTTCTTTATATGATTGAGAAATATGGGAAAGCTTCCCGTTTGATTAATGAGTTGAGATTGATGGAAAAGGAAAAAAACTAAAATGAGGATGTATCCGATTTAAGATGAATCTGCTAAAAAGGTACAGACTGTAACTGATAAATGCAGAAAAGCCGTATCATTACTCAAAGTTGATACGGCTTTCTTCCAATCCTCCTTCATTCAATCGGATGCCTCATTTTTTGGATTTCTTTTTCTTATTGTTGTCACTGTTAAAGAATTGTTTCCAGTCGTCTTTCGTTTTGGGGCCGCGTTCTTCAATGTAGCCACGTTCCGCACGGCTGGGTTTTCCTTCTTTTGAGGTCTTTTTTTTATTAGGCCTGTCACCTTTTTTGCCGAATGACGCATTCCTTGCCGCACTGCTTCTGCGTTCGCCGTTGTCGTTTTTGCCATTGTTTTCACCGGCAACTTCTACTATAATTTTCCGGCCGCCATTCAGATTGACCTTGTTTAATGCTTTGATCACGTCCTGTGCCTGATTTTCTACTACTTCGAAGAAAGAGAAATTCTGCATCAGGTCTATTCGTCCGATGGTAGTACGCTGTTTCTTTATGTTGCGGTTAATTAGTTCTATGATCTGGTTGGCATAGAAACCGTCTGTTTTTCCTACATTCAGGAACAGGCGGGTGTATCCTTTTTCTGCTTTACGCTCTGTCTTTTCACGAGCGCTGCCATGATCTTTGCGTTCTTTGGAGCCACGTTCACTGCGACGGTCGTTCGTGCTGGGAATTTCTATTTCCGGAGCATTGCTATAGTATTCCAAGAAGCGGTTAAATTCCATTGAAACCACGCGCTTTATCAGGTCTTCCTTTGAAAGCCATTCCAGTTTGCGATAGATTCCAGGCAGGAAGGATTCAATTTCTTCATCGTTTACTTTTACCTTTTCTATGTCATCTATCAATTTAATCAATTGCTGCTCACAAATTTGTTTACCACTGGGCATTTCGCCCATGATAAATTTTTTATTGATGATTCGTTCTATCTCACGCATCTTTCCTTTTTCGCGCAGGTTGATGATGGCAATAGAAATACCTGTCTTTCCGGCACGTCCTGTACGGCCACTACGATGAGTATAGCTTTCTATATCATCGGGTAAACCGTAATTGATTACATGGGTTAGATCATTTACATCCAAACCGCGGGCAGCTACATCTGTGGCAACCAGAAGCTGTAAATGACGTTGACGGAATTTTTGCATCACTAAGTCGCGTTGTGCCTGTGAGAGCTCGCCGTGCAGGGAATCTGCATTATAACCGTCTTGAATCAATTTATCTGCAATTTCCTGAGTTTCCTTACGGGTACGGCAGAAAATGATGCCATAAATTTGCGGGTAGTAATCCGCAATACGTTTCAATGCGGCATATTTATCTTTAGCGTGTACCAAATAGGCAATGTGATTGACGTTTTTACTGCCTTCATTTTTGGTGCCAATCGTGATTTCTTTCGCATCGTGCAGATATTTTTTGGCGATACGTGAGATTTCCGGACTCATAGTGGCCGAGAACATCAAGGTATTCCGGTCTTCGGGAACTTTTTCAAGGATGGCGTTTATGCTGTCTGTGAATCCCATATTCAGCATTTCATCGGCTTCATCCATTACTACATCTGTAATAGTTTCCAGTTTGGCTACTTTTCTTTCTATTAAGTCAATCAGTCGTCCGGGAGTAGCCACAATGATATGTACGCCTGTCTTCAACATGCGTATCTGGCTTTCGATGGATGAACCACCATATACAGGAAGGACTTTCAGTCCGTTAATATACTTGGAGTAATCGTTCAGATCGCCTGCAATCTGCAAGCATAACTCGCGTGTGGGGCATAAGATTAGTGCTTGAGGTGCACGTTGCTTTACATCAACTTTTTGGATAAGCGGCAGACCAAATGCGGCTGTTTTCCCAGTCCCTGTTTGTGCTAGGGCTACTACATCGTTGCCGTTTCCCAATAAATACGGTATTACTTCTTCTTGTACCGGCATGGGGTTCTCATATCCCATTTCTTTAATTGCTTTTAGTATTTCCGGGGAAACGCCTAACTCTTCAAATGTCTTCATTTATTTTCAAATATCTAAATTCGTTACAAAGATACGGATAATCACGAGATTATATGGTGTTTATGTAATATTTGTTTTTATCTGTAGTATATTTTTAGGGAATATTGGCTAAAGCTTGTTGGGAAGTGGTAAAAAAAATAGGCATAAAGTGAAAAATACTCTGCCGATGTGGCAATTGGAATGCCTTTTCGGTCAGAGTATCCGGATTGAAGATGAGAGAATTTTATGGTGTCAGAGTGTTTGTGAATATGGCTGTCTATCATTCATCTTCATCCCTGAATTCTAAAATATCGCCGGGCTGGCATTCCAGTTCCCTGCAAATAGCCTCCAATGTGGAGAAGCGGATGGCTTTTGCCTTTCCGGTTTTCAATATGGAGAGGTTGGCGGGAGTGAGGTCTATTTTTTCGGCTAGATCTCCTAGCGAAATCTTTCGTTTCGCCATCATTACGTCTAGGTTCACTATAATCGGCATGGTTCAATTCATTTTGGGTTTGTTCGGGTTTTCTTCTAATGCGTGCCACCATAGGGTGTGAGGTTTCGTCAGTTTCTTAAAAGTATATAGACAGAAACAAGTCCATCCCACATTGGCCGCTATCTTCGCTGCCTTGCTGTCTGGTAATTATGCTTGTATGTTAGTAACTTCAGAGGGCTTTTCCGGTTGTGGCAAATGTTTGTTCAGATAGAAATACATGCCGGCCAAAGTGATTATGGCGACTGCCAAAAGAATATAAGTAGGTGTGGCGCCAATCATATCAACCGTTTTTTCATTCATCTCTTCTTTAGTAGATGTAGCCATGATCATGGTAGCCAGAAAGTTGTTTAGAAAATGTCCTATCATGCCCGGTATGATGCTTCCTGTGCGGTAGTAGAGCCATCCGAATACCAGTCCTAGACAGAAGGCGAAGGGCACTTGCGCCGGATTGACATGAATGAGTCCGAAAATGAGTGCGGACAGAATAATGGCTACTTTGGGCCTTTTTCCACTTTGCAGGAGGTGGCCTTCAATGGCTTCACGGAACAGCAGTTCTTCCACCAGGGGAGCCATGAAGGCAATGGCGAGGATACCGAATATGTTACGGCTCATTCCCATGAATGTGTTTTCCATCAGATTGGGCAGTTCTATGAATTCATTGGCTATATTGCAGATGAACATGGCTGCTATGATGAACGGAATACTCAATAGAATGGTTTTTGCAGGAACTTCAGTCCAGCTTGCCTTGTTGAATTTGACATATTTAAAATGAATCAGATGCCAAGTCATGGCTATTCCTGCCAGCACCATGACAAGGCCTGTCATAGAGGCTGCATTTTGGCCTGCGGCATAGGCAAAGTTTTCATTTTCTGAAATCTCGTTCATTGCTGTTATAAAGCTTGTTGGAATGCTTATCAGGAAGGTGAAGGCCAATTGATAAGCGAAGTAATAAAGTACTAATTTAATTGCGCGTCCCATAATAGAATATTTATTGGTTTTAAAATATAGTTGTCTGAAAGGGTAGGGTAGGACGGCTTTTATATCCATCCTGAGATATTATCTTGTTGTTTTGCGATGTCCGGTGCAATTACTGCTCTCCTCCCATAAAGCACTAAGTGTTGAGGGTGTGTGTTGTCATTACTTTTTGTTTTGTGTGTCGGCCAACAAGTTTGCGTTGTTGTGCAACTCGTCATTACTGCTGAAACTGATTTTAATACTGACTTTTTCATTTTATTTAGTGTTTTAATGTTTGTATTTGTTCTTTCTTGTTTTTCGATATTCATTTATCGTTTATCGATGTGCAAATGTATATCTTATTTTGATACTACAAAAGAAAAACGAAAAAAAATATCGAAAAACGATAAAAATATATCCTTTTTCGTGCCTTGTCGGGTTAAGGTGTATGAAGAAACAGGTTTTATGCAGAAGAGTGGTTGGTATCGCTAGGCTAATTTGTCTCTAAAGAAGAATCCTGGCGGTTTCTTCCCGGTCTTTGTTCATTTGGGTGATGAGTGCGTCTACCGTGTCGTATTTTTCTTCGGGGCGAAGGTATTTTACGAATTCTATGCGCATTTCTTTGTGATAAATATCTTCCGAAAAATAGAGGATGTTCACCTCAATACTTAAATTTTTGCCATTATTGATAGTGGGGCGATGTCCTATGTTCAACATTCCTGCCCATTTTTTACCTTCTACATATACATATACCGCATAAACTCCTTCCGAAGGGATCAGTTTGTCACTACAGTTCACTTGTAAGTTGGCTGTGGGGAATCCTATTTTTCTGCCTACTTTGTAGCCGTCTACTACTGTTCCGTCCAAATAGTAGTTATATCCTAGGAATTTTTCTGCTTGGCTTACTTTGCCTTCTTTTAATAGTTGACGGATGACCGAAGAGCTGATTTTATCCTCTCCGTCCGTATAAGCTCGCGCGCGTACTATATGAATGTTTAATTCCTCACCATAACGGCAATAATCGTCAAAGCTTTCACTGCGGTTGTGCCCGAAACGATGGTCATAACCTATAACTAATGTGTGGATATTGAATTTGTCACGTAGTAACCGCATAAATTCCCGGGCCGAAAGCAGGGAAAGCTCTTGTGTAAAGGGAAGAAGAATACAGTAATCTACTTGTGTCGTTTCCAATAAGCCGAGTTTCTCCGTTGGTGAGGAGAGTAATTGCGGGCGGTAAGTGGTTTGTATCACTTGTCTGGGATGCACGGGAAAAGTGATCAATGCTGAACATAATCCATCCTTGGCGGCTACCTCTTTTACTTGATTGATAAGAAAGCGGTGTCCGCGATGCACTCCGTCAAAAAAACCGATAGTGGCGACAGAAGGGGGCAATGTTTGATGGTTTATATCCGATCGTATTTCCATTATTCAAAAAGTGAACTTAAATCTTCTCCGACATGATAATGATGAGATCTTATGCCAAGTGTCATGGCTGCCTGGCAGTTTATTTCCGAGTCATCTATAAAAAACGTTTCTTCGGGCAGGATGTTTGCTTCGTTCATCATTTGTTCATAAATGTCTTTTCCGGGTTTGGCTTTGTGCATTTCGAAAGACAGGAAAGTATCTTCAAAAAAGTCATTTACGCGGAAGCCCCGATAACTGAACATTTGCTCGCAGGCATAATCCCAATGTATCTGGTTAGTATTACTAAGCAGATAAACCATATAGTGTTCGCGTAATTTTAGCAATAAGTCCAGCTTCTCACGAGGAATATCAAGTAACATCAAGTTCCACATGTCATCAATTTTACGATCGGACAGCGAT
The DNA here is from genome assembly GCA_011959205.1 of Bacteroidaceae bacterium. Classification (GTDB taxonomy): domain Bacteria; phylum Bacteroidota; class Bacteroidia; order Bacteroidales; family Bacteroidaceae; genus Phocaeicola. Next base: position 3,217 of record BLLV01000027.1, on the reverse strand, counting down.
TCACTGGCTTCCTTACGAATGGTTTCCCGGAACTCTTCCGGGCTGATTTCACCCAATTCAAATAGGGAAAAGAAACCTTTTCCCCTGAACTGGCATAGCTGTTTCTCGATATCTTGGAATCCTGCTTTACGAAAAGCATTCAGGCAATTGTCAAAATCCAAATTTATTAATACTCCCCCTAAATCAAAAACGACATTTTTAATCTTACTGTCCATAGCTCTTTATGTGCTTTATTTTTCTTTTTAGCTTTTCTTTTGCATTCGTTTTATCCAACGGTAGATTTCACCAATCCACAATACGAATGATGTTCCTGTGATAATATAAATCCAAGTCGTGAAATCCATAGGTTCGGTACGGAATACTTTACCCCCGAACTCTACAATCAGAATTTGTCCGACCAAAATAATGATAGCTACACTCAGCATGCCCAATGCATAACGGGAATCCTTGAATACGGAATGGTTGGTTCCGAAAACACTGGCATTGAACAGGTTCCAGAATTGCAGCATCACGAAGATGGTAAAGAATTGGGTCAAGGCTTGTCCTACTGAATCTGCTGGCATTTGTTTGATGATGACAATTAATGTCATCAGTATAGCAAGGAAGCAGAAACCTACACCTAGTATATTCTTGCGCATGGCTTTGGTGATGATAAAGTCATCAGCCTTGCGTGGCTTTTCATTCATCACATCTGCGCTGGGGGGGATGGATGCCAGAGCCATAGCGGCAAAAGTATCCATGATAAGGTTTACCCAAAGCATTTGTGTTACGGTTAATGGCAGTTCTGTGCCAAAGAAAGCTCCTAACAGAACACTGGCCAATGCGACCACATTGATAGTCAGCTGGAATACGATGAAGCGCTGGATGTTTTTGTAAAGAGAACGTCCCCACATTACTGCGGTAGCGATGCTGTGGAACGAGTCATCCAATAGGGTAATGTCACTTGCTTCCTTGGCCACTGATGTACCGGTTCCCATAGAGAGGCCTACTTGAGCATGGTTCAGTGCGGGAGCATCGTTTGTCCCGTCTCCGGTTACTGCTACTACAGCTCCTTTTTGCTGTAACAGTTGGACCAGACGTTGTTTGTCCATAGGACGCGCACGACTCATTACTTTTAAGTCGAGTACACGGTCCAGGGCTTCTTCATCACTTAATGCGGCGAATTCCACCCCGGTTATGCGGTTTCGGTCTGTATCTTCAGGTTTCCATAGCCCTATTTGGCGGGCAATTTCGGTGGCTGTTCCCGGGGTATCGCCTGTGACAATCTTTACGCCGATGCCTGCCGACTGACATTTTTGTACAGCCTCCGGCACATCAGGACGAATAGGATCACTAATAGCTACGATACCTAGGAAAATCATATTCCCTTCATTGACTAGTTCGGCACAATCGTTGCCAGAGCCTTCGGGGATAAATTTGTAAGCCAATCCTAAGGTACGCATTGCTTTGTTCTGATAGGCCAGCAGGTCGGCATTGTAATGAGCCTGTTCCTCGGAAGAGAGATTGCATTTTCCCATTACAATTTCGGGAGCTCCTTTTATATAGAGTATTTTTTTCTGTTGGATAGGTGAATCTACTAATGTAGCCATATACTTACGTTCTGTAGAGAAAGTAAGTTGATTGATTACTTTTGCATTTTCACGTAGTTCCAAATAGTTCTTGCCCTGTTCGTTCAGCCAAAGCAATAAGGCTATTTCAGTAGGATTACCCACTCCGGATGGTTTTTGGCTTTCCCCTGTTTCTTCAAGGAAAGCTGTGGAGTTGGCACTGATACCTTCGGCTATTAAATCTGCTTTGGTGGCATCAAGTTTCGCTTCATGCACCTGCATCAGGTTTTGTGTCAATGTACCTGTTTTGTCGGTGCAAATCACAGTAATGGCACCCATTGTCTCACAAGCATGCATTTTGCGTACCAAATTATTGGTTTTTAGCATACGGCGCATATTTAGTGCAAGACTTAAAGTGACACTCATCGGTAAGCCTTCAGGAACGGCTACTACAATTAAAGTGACAGCCATCATGAAGTATTTCAATACAATACGGGCAATTGCCATCCACCCATGCCAGTCTGTTATTTCATTTACGCTGAAGTAGGAGTAAAGGTCTTTAGCTGTAAAAACGATAAAGGTGAGCGTGGCGATAGTAAAACCAATTTTACCGATGAAACCGGCCAATTTTGTCAATTGGATATTCAATGGAGTTTCTTCTTCGCTTTGTTCGGTGGCCTGACGTGCTACCTTACCTATTTCAGTGGAATCACCCACTCGTTCTACCTTCATTATTCCATGTCCGTCGATCACTGTGGTGCCACGCATCACTTCATTGCTGGGATAAGTGGCTTCTTCATCAAATAGCTCTTTGCTGATGGTTTTATTGACCATTAATTCTCCTGTCAAGTTGGATTCATTCACTTGCAGGGAAATTGCTTCCAGCAAGATTCCGTCGGCAGGAATCTCCTCGCCGGTATTCAGTACTACGATATCACCCACCACAATCTCTTTACGGGGAATTTCCCGTACTTTCCCATCTCTGATTACTGTAACTGGTGTTTCTTCGCCTACAGCGTTCAATAAGTCGAACTTCTTGTTTGCATCGTATTCAAAGTAGAATCCGATACCGGTTGCTAGAAAAATAGCAAATAAAATGCCGATTGTTTCCGCATACTCATTTTCAATAATGGCAATCACCAAGGAAAAGAATGCTGCGACTAAAAGAATACGTATAACCGGGTCGCGGAACTTTTCCAGATAAAGTTTCCACATAGAGGGGTGCTTGGGAGGTGTCAAGAGGTTATTCCCATACTTCTCCCTATTGATAAGGACTTCTTTGTCCGAAAGCCCTGTTAGGGCTGTTTCCTGTTTTTTTTGTGCCATACGGCTTAGCAGAATTAATTAATGGAGCACAAAAATACAATTTATATCCTTATGAATGGGGGAATTAAATCTTTTTATCAAAATTTGGGCGATAAATCTTGCAGGTTTCAAGAGAATATATTACTTTTGCACCTGCTAACGAGAAATTGTGAGCATGGACTTGTAGCTCAGTTGGTTAGAGCAACAGACTCATAATCTGGAGGTCCCTGGTTCAAGCCCAGGCTGGTCCACTTTCAAAATCAAGGAGTTACGAATTTCGCAACTCCTTTTTTCTTGCCCTTGCGTAAACAAGGCTCAGTTTGAAAATTTGGGGGAATTAGTTAAAATCCCTATCTTTGTCGGAT
>BLLV01000026.1 GCA_011959205.1 Bacteroidaceae bacterium | reverse complement strand
TAAATGGTATGTATAACCAATTTTAGTTTTTTAAATTTATAAATTTAAAGTTTTTCTATTATGAACAAAAAGTTTTTAAGTGCAGTCCTGTTCGGAGCCTTGATGACCGGCTCGTCAGTGACTTTCACCGGATGTATCGACAATGATGAACCGGCTGGAATCGAAGAACTTCGCGGCGCTAAAGCTGAGCTTTTGCGTGCCAAGGTGGCTGTAGAAGAAGCTAATGCGGCAGCGAAGAATGCTGAAGCTGCTCTGATTTTGGCAAAGGCTGAAACAGAAAAGGCAAAAGCTGAAGAGGCAAAAGCTCAAGCTGATTTGAGGCGTTTAGAGGTTGAACTTCAAGCTGCTGAAAATGAAGCCCGTAAAGCAGAAATTGAGGCTGAAATCGAACAGACTAAGCTGGATATGGAAGCAGCTGCTTTGAGACATCAAACAGAAATGTTGAGATTGCAGGAAGAATTAGCTATGGCAAATCGCCAGTATGAGATCGCTTTAAAGCAAATCGAAATTGCACAAGCTCTGATGTCTGAAAGTGAAAAAGTTACTTTGGCGGAGTTGACTTTCAAAGTAAAGGAGGCACAGGACGATGTTGATAGAAAGGCCGAAATAGTAAAAGTCAAAGAAGAACAATACTATAACGCTATGCTTGACTCAAGAAAGGATACCGTTAATTTCAAGCGTTTGGAGTTAGCAGTGGTAAGAGCCAAAGCTGCACAAACTACTGCGGAAGAAACATTGGAAAAATGGAAAAATTTCTTGAAGAACGATACTGAAACCGCTGATTGGCGTAAGGAAGTTGCTGTTTTGGAAGACTCTATCGAAGGCCTTAACAAGAAAAAGACAGAATTGGACGTTAAATTGACTAAACTTCAGAATTCTGATGAATATAAGGCTTTGAAAACTAAGAAGGACCAGACAGCTGATGCTTACAACAATTTGAAAACTCAGGAAAAACTTGAGAAAAAGGATATGATGGGAGTAACTAATAGTGTAGCTAAAGATACTCCTATTAATGATGCAATGGTAACAATTGGTGGAGCTAACAAGGATGGTAAAGGTGGATTTATAGCATACTATAATGAAAAGATAGCCGGCTATACTTCTCAAAGGAAAGCCTTGTTGGATGAAATAGCTGCCAACCACGACAAAGCGGTTAAAGATGCGAAAAAGGCATCAGACGAAGCTGTAGAAAAGTGGGAGAAAGCTAAGGCTGCATACGCAACAGCTCAAGGCTATACTACTGAAGCAAAAGATAAAGAAGCCGTAGCGAACGCTTTTGAAGCTTATAACGATGCTATGGATGCTGCTGCTGGAGATGCTAAGAAAGAACTGAAAGCACAACAGGCATTTGCTGATGCAATTGTGAAGTATTACAATGCTGCTGCACCCGTTCAATTGACAACCAACAAAGTTTCTTTAAAATTAACAGTTGGAACTAAAGAAACTTGGGTTTCAAAAACTGTAAAGGAATGGTTGAGCGATTCTGAAAACAAGGATGTATATTTGACAGCATTGATAGAGTATTTCGGTAGTGCTGAGAAATTGTGGGCAAAAGGTGCCGCAGAGAAATTTAACTCTGACACAGAAACAATTACTGTAAAAGCATCAGGTGCTTTGGCAACTTTGAAATCTGTAGAAGAAATCTTGGGTGAATTGCGTACAGCTTCTGTTGCAGCCTTTGGTGAAACTTCATTGTACAATGGACAGGATGAACAAGATTATATGCGTGTTCAGCCTACACAAGCAGAAGTTAAAGCTGTTGAAAATTATCAAGACTTATGTGGCGCGTTAGGTAACTATTATTATGTTTCTGATCCTGCAACTGAGTTTGAAGCTAAGAACTACAAGAATATCATTGCTGATTACGAAAATATCGTGAAATACTGGAATGATCAGTTGACAGCTTTGAAGAATACTCAGGCTGCTGCGAAAGCTGCGAAAGACACTGCTGCAAACGCATTGACTGCTTATGAAAATAAAAACTTTGGTACTATTAACACAAAAATTGCTGTTATTTCGGATCGTATCACTGCTTTGAACAATGTTAAGCGCGCTTTGATTAGTGCTATTAACACTTGGTTGCCTGAAGGCAATTTCCAGGATACAGCAGCATTCGAAGAATGGTTGAAAGGAAAAGTAACAGATGCAGAAAATGCTGTTATTGAGGCTGAAGAAGCAGTAGTTATAGCAGAAAATGAACTGATCGAAGCTAAAGACGGCAAGTATGATGGCTTAACAAGAGCTAAAGAAGCTTTGGATAAAGCTATGGCTGATCTGGAAAAAGCACAAGCTAAATTGGCTGAAGCTACAGCAAATCTTCAGAAAGGTGTTGAGATCATGTCTAAAACCGCTTCTGCTGAATAATTAAAGTAACAAAGTAATAAAGAAAATGATAAAGAAACTCTGCACATTACTTTTGCTAGCCTTGATGTCTGCGCCTATTTTGGCGCAGACAGTTGGAAGCAACTGTGACGGTGTGATGTTTGCTCCCCAAAAAGGTCAGTGGCAGGTTTCAGTTTTCCTGGGCGGAGGCAACAAGTTCTATAAAGAGAACACTTCTTACTTGCTTCCCAAATTCTCGAATACCGATGGCTCGGTAGGGCTCCCCAACGGCGGAACTCTGGGATCAGGAAACCTGAACAAATACCTGCAAATTGACGGACTGAACAACAACAGCCTGACCAATATCCTGGGTTTTGAAGGCAAATATTTCCTGTCAAATTGCTGGGACATCAACCTGCAGTTCGGCATGGACATCAACCTGACTCCCAAAAAGGATTATGTGGAAAAAGAGGCAACCGTACCCGACATGATTATTCCGGCGCAAGAATATATCAACGCGCAGGCTACCAATAACTGGTACGTTTCAGTCGGTTCCAACCGCTATTTCCAGGTGAGCAACCCTCGCATCCATCCTTATCTGGGTGCCTCTGTGGGATTCCAGATGGCACGTATTGAAACAACGGAACCGTATACAGGCAAGACATACGCCGATGGCGAGGACGAAGGCAACGATGAAGTTGGCAGCGGCCTTCCCACCCAAGTCTACCTGTCGGGCAGCCGTGCAGGCCAGATGTTCGGTATCAAGGCCGCAGGCGTGGCCGGTATCGAGTACAGCCTGGCTCCGGGTTTGGTACTGGGCTTCCAGTTCCAGCCGCTGGCCTACCGTTACGATGTGATCCAGATCTGCCCCAAAGGCTTCGACAAGTACAACGCTTCACACCACAATGTGAAACTGTTTGACATGCCGGTGCTGAAGCTGGGTATCAGATTCTGATGCGACTTTGTCCGCATAGTAAATAATGAAGGCCGTTCCGCTAAAGCGATTTAGCCGGACGGCTTTTTTCAAATAAGAGAACAATGAGAAAGAGAACAAACTTTTCATGGCTGTGCATGTCCGCAATCCTGCTGGTGACGTCCTGCCTGTGCTCCTGCCGTCCGTCCCCCAAAGGATGTGTCATAACCGGGCAGGTGAAGGCCGGAGGATACGAAGGAAGAATGGTCTGCCTGTGCGACCCGTATACACATGCCGTACTCGACAGTGTTTCCGTTCGTGACGGAAAATTCCGTTTCATTCCGAAAGATAGCGTGGAGGATGTCCTTCAGCTTCGTTTGAAGCTTTCTGATGATGACCTTTTTCCTATCACCCTCCCCGTTGTTACGGAAAAGGGAACGGTAAGGACCGTGTTGGGGGAACTCGTCCTCACCTCAGGAACTCCGCTCAACGACGCGTTGCAGGATTTTCTTCTAGCAGTGGACCGTTTCAGCGGTGAAATGGCCAAGAGCGGAAAAGAAGCGGCAGAAATGCGCAGGGAATTTATGCACCTGCTGGAAACATCCATCCTACAGAACCGGAGTAATCCGATAGGAGTGTACATTTTTCGCACCTACTCCAACCGTTTGACTTCCGAGCGCAGAGCCGCGGTATTGGAAAAAGCCGGAGAAGAGTTCAGAAAAAAAATAGAATAACCCAATTTTAATACAGGATTTATGAGAATAAGAATCATTCTTTCAGCCCTGTTCCTGGCTGTTGCCGGTCTGACGGCAAATGCTCAGGAAGCCGAGAACAACTGGTTCGTACAAGGACAGATGGGGGCCTCCTACTCGCTGGGCGGTACAGGGATCGGCAAACTGATCTCTCCGGCCGGACAGATAGCCGCAGGTAAATATTTCAACCCGTATGTGGGAGCGAGGCTGGCCTTGAGCGGCTGGCGCGGAAGGGCAGGGAACGGCAACAAGCCGGCCTATGGCTTCTACTATGGTGCCGCCACTGTTGACGGCCTGTTCAACCTGAGCAGCCTGTTTTGCGGCGCTAATCCGGAACGCTTCTTCAACACACGACTGGTGGCCGGTGTGGGATACAACCAGACCTTTGACCAGGGAGCAAGCAGCTTCATGGCACGTCTGGGCCTTCAGGCAAGCTTCAGACTGAGCAAAGCATTCGATTTGAATGTGGAAGCGTTAGCCAACGGAGTGTCGGACCGGTGGAATCGCAAGGACGACCACAATTTCGACTCTTATTACAACCTGCTGGTGGGCGTGACCTATAAGTTTGGCACAGGCTTCAACTTGAAATGTCCCGATTGCAAGCCTGTGGTCTATGCCAATAAAGCCAAACATTACAGCGAAGCTTACGTGAAGTCGCTCAATGACAAGATCAATGAGCTGCAAAGCACTATTGACAATCATAAATGTCCCGAACCGGAACCCTGTCCTGAGGTAGAGAAGGCCCGTCCCGGTATCAGAAGCCATGTTGCATTCGGACTGGCCCGGACAAATATCAACGAGGACCAGCAGACCAATATTCTGGCTGTTGCCGATTACATGCGGCAGTATCCTGATGCGAAAGCATCCGTTATTGGTTATGCGGACAAAGGTACGGGAACCTCAAAAATCAATGAGGAACTGGCACGTAAGCGCGCCCGTATCGTAGCCGATGAGCTGATAAACCGTTATGGCATCAGTGCTGACCGACTGACAGTGGACAGCAAGGGATCGGAAGTGCAGCCGTTCAAGACAAACGACTGGAATCGTGTAGTAATTATGGTAGCGGAATAACCATATTCCGTTTTTACTATATTTTTTGGTGAAGAGAGGAGTGGCCTGGGAAGGTCGCTCCTTTCGTTTTAATCCATCCTTCCGGGACACGGAACAAACCGTGCTTGTGCTGATTGGTAAGTTCTCGCTGTATCTGTCTTTGTACAGTTTGGGTTGGTGGATTCTAGCAAGGATAACGGAAGAGGTTATTGACTCATTTTATAAAAAATTACCAATTTGTTTTTCACTTTAAAAACAAAAAACTACTTTTGCCCGCGATTACAGGTTCTATTTTTTACCGACTACAAGCAGACGTGCTTTAAATCCTTGACTAATTCAACTTGTCCTCAATGAAACTAACATGGATAAGCTGATGTCTGTCCTAAAAAATAATAGATTATGAATAAAAAGGAAAAAGCACAGTATGCATCATGGATAATGCTACTATTATTGTCTGCTTGTCAAGCAAGCGATGAGCTTGCACAAGAACAAGAATACACTGTATCCATTATGGCAAGAATCGGGAAATCCGTTCCCGAAGGCCGTTATGTACAAACGAACGACAAAACCCCCGCTCTCTTTGCGCCTAATGACGACATAGGTATTTTTATGGACGATGCAACTGTTGTCCGTTGGGTATTCAATGAAACAGCTTGGGCTTCGGAAGAGACTGTTTACTGGGCAGACAAAGATAAAAAGCATACTTTCTGCGCGTATTATCCTTATTCCGGTTCCCAAGCCGATGAAGGCAAGGACAAAGTGCAAATGCCTTCACTGGAGGGACAGACCGGAAACTGGGACAATATTGCCCAATATGATTTCTTGGTGACTTCTAAGGAACTTTCTTACAATGACAATGCCGGAAATGTTTCATTTACAGATGATAACGCCTTTCGCCATGTTTCTTCTCTAATGAAAATCAACATCAAAAGCGAGAATGATATGGGCAATGCCACGATTGATAAAATCACGTTCAAGGGAAATGATTTGATTACGCAGGCTTATTATTCTTTTACAACAGATGCTGTCACTGTTGACGGAACTTCCCAAGAAAGCCTATCCGTTACTCCGAATCATCCTATGAACGGAAAAGACGCCTCATTCTATTTCATCCTGAATGGGAAGCCGGCGAATGAAAGTGGCAATCAGAAAGGCGCCAATCCTATTGACTTCACCATCGAATATACCTCCAACAACAAGAAATACACGGCACACCGTGAAGCATTGTGCAATGGCATCATTTCCGGACGTATTCACGAATACAATATTCTAGTGAAAGGCGGGCTTGTTATTATTACAGGTGGCGGAATTTCAGGATGGACTCCGGGAAATACGATAGAAGACATAATTATTAACGGAGAAGAAGACTCTCAAAACTAACTCCCATATCATGAATAATTCATTGATTCGGGTAAAAGCACTTTGGTTGCTTTTACTATTATCCATTATCTCTTGTCAGCGTATGTATGACGAAGAGGAAGAAGAAAATGTGCCGCAGACCGGCTTTCCGCTGAAAGTGTCCGCTCGTTCGAGCGGAGATTCTCAAATCGGTTATCCTGCCTATATTTACGCATTTTCAGAGGACGGCAGTTGTTCTGCCAACCAAAAGATAAAGGATAACTCTCAGATAGAAATGAAGTTATCCCCCGGCCGGTATACGCTTGTGGCAATAGCCAACATAGGCGAGGAGTATGTCATTCCGGAAGATCCTTTCCTAGATGATGTCATTGTCATGAAAGCAAACAACCGAAGTTTGCGTGCGCTGATGATGGGCTCCTCGACAGTCACCATTGACAACAAGAAGAATGTTTCAGTATCCATTACCCTTTATTATACCGTATCTTTAGTCAATGTCACACTGGAAGAGATACCGGCAACAGTCAAAAGTGTTAGCCTACGAATCTCTCCACTATATTCTTCCCTATCGTTTGCCGGAGAATATGCCGGCAAAGACAAGAGTACGGAAATAACTTGCCGGAAAGAGACAGAGGGAACCTGGAGTGCAGAACCTTTTTATATTTTCCCGGGGAGTGCTTCGCAAACGGTCTTTTCTATTACCTTGGAGGATGACAACCAGACAAATACTTACGGCTATACATCCAAAGGCAAACCGGAAGCCAATGTACCCATGAATATAGGTGGAAGCTATTCCGGTGATGTGACTGTGGGTGGCAGTCTGATATCCGGCGAATGGAAAGAGCCGGTGGAGATCAAATTCAACTTTGGCGGCAAGGACGAGGGGAACATAGATGGCGAAAACCCTCCTGCCACCAACCCCGACCTTCCCGGACTGCCCGAGGTCATGAGCGTCTGGCAGGACGGAATCGTAGCAGGCATAGAGATTATGGACGCTAACGGAGCGGATGTGCTGTTGATGAGCCTGAACGAATGGGACAGTGTGGTTGCAAAGCTTCAGGAAACCATAAAGAACGAGGAAGTGAACGGCTGGCATCTGCCCAATGAGGAAGAGGCACAAATGCTGTACGCAGCTTTCAAAGAGCCTTTCCTGAATGAAGTAAATGAGGCTTTGGAAACCTCAGGTGGAACTTCTTTGAGCACAAAAAAACGGTATGTATATGACAAAAATGGAAGCAAGTACGCTTTTGGGTTCAAATCCTCTTCCCAATTCCAGCCGGCAGGATCTACAGTAAAATATGGCATACGTTTGGTACGTAGTGTCCGTTATCAAACGAACAACTAGTCCGATTGTTTGTGCAAAATATATACAGGTGCTTTAAAATTTCGCAGCCGTTATTTTTGCGGCTGCGAAATTTCCTTCCATTCCTCCACCGTGCGGGTAAGAGAGGAGAAATTCACTCCGATACACACCACCTTTCGGTTATCAGCCAAATAGGGTTTGGAATAGCCTTTTTCTGCTATTTGAGATAAGGCTTCCTCTGCAGTTCCGTCCATTTTGAATTCGAAGATGTAGACATATTCGTCCATTTCCAATATACAATCCACCCGCCCGAAGCTTTGGCGATTCTCACAATGAATCGCATGGCAATAAACCCCTATCAGACGGAGAATCAGGTAAAAGGTGTACTGAAAATGTTTTTCGGTCATATCCAACTCTTTTAAGGAGGCATGGGAATCATACGGAATGCTTGCGAGAAAAGCGGTCAGAGAATTACGAAAAGCGGTGGTGTCCCCTTGTTCAAGACAAGTGACTGCATCAATAATCCAACTGTTGACCTCTTCGCCTTTGGGTCTCAAGTAATGTGACGCCAATACGGACAGAAAACCTTTGCGCACCTCGTTATTAGGAAAATCGAGCAGATAAGTACCCATACGTCTGTTATATTCTTTAATAGTGAGATATCCGCTCTGATAAATCATGGGCAGAGGCTGTTCCACATCCGCCTTATAATCCACAAACAAAGAGGGAACATAATAACGTCCGGCAAGTTCGTTTATTTGCTCGCGGCTGTGTTGCAGCAGACGAACCAAATAGATGGGAGTACCTGTAGAAAACCAGTAATCACGAATTGCCATACTGTCAAAAGCATTAAGAATGCTGAACGGGTTGTAAATGTCGGTCATCCCCTCTCCAAAATGATATCCGTCATATTGCCGTCTGAGAAGTTCTTTCATTTCTTCCACCGTATACTGATATTTAGCAGCCAACTGTATGGTGGGTTCTTCGAAATATGCTTCCAGCTCATTCTGGGTGATACCGCACAAGGCTTCGTACCGTTCATCCATACTGATATCTTTAGGCTGGTTAAATCCGCTGAAAACACTCACCTGGGAAAACTTTGTCACTCCGGTCAGTAATACGAACCTTAGATATTCATCGGCTCCCTTAAAGGTAGAGTAAAAGGATTTCAGGATTTCCCGGTTATGATTTTCCAACAAAATTTTGTTTCCATAATCATCATAGAAATAAGTTTCGGTATCCAGTACATCTAGAATAGGTTTGTCATATTCATCGATAAGAACCACAGCACGCCGTCCTGTTTGCTCGTAAGCCCGGCGAAGTATTTCAATAAAACGGGTTCCTATGGTTGTATAATTGGGATTCTTGCCATAAATATCTTCCCAGTTTCCTAAATAGCCTTCAATGGTAGCCTCCAGAATTCCGGGTTGTGTATACAGTCCTCCATTAAAGTCTATACGGAAGATAGGATACTCATACCAGTCCTTCTCCAATCCGTCGATTTCCAGTCCGGCAAACAAATCTTTACGCCCTTGGAAATAACAGGCAAGGGTGCTTACCAGCAGGCTTTTGCCAAAACGACGAGGACGGCTCAAGAAATAGGTTTTACCTTGCGTTACCAGATTATAAACCAAACCGGTTTTATCCACATAAACATAACCATCCTCACGAATTTGGTCAAAACTCTGTATTCCAATAGGGTATTTCATATTTTATTGTGGTTCTAGAATGAATGATGAAACAAAGATATTAGTAAATGATAAACAAAGCAAGTAAAGAATTTGTTTTTTCTGCTTGTGATAAGGTTTTCCGCTTCTCATTAATGGGAAGCCATTCTTTATGTCCACATATATCTAGTATTTTAGTCCTTCAATTAGAATACTAAATTAAAGAGCCTGTTTAATAAAAGCTTAGACGGACTCCTTTTTATTATTTCTGGAAGTTTTGAGTAAACCAAAACATAAAAAAGAGTGACTCGTGATGAGCCACTCTTTTTTTATAGAGTAATAGAAAGAATATACATTTAAAGCATAATATATTCTTCTATGTTATCGTTTGTTAACTGTCATAGCAACTTTAATTATTACATCGTGACCATACATATCCTTGCACTTGATAGTCAATGTAGAAGGAACAGCAGCAGTCGGATTAGTTTCAGAAGACAAAACAGTAGCCCTGAAGCCTGTAATATGATTATTTTCTACAATTACATCAAAGTATTCTTTTTCACCATTTGCATCACTGGTCAAAGTCGCATCTTTAATAATCAGACTTGATTCATAAGGTGCACTTAACAGTTTGCTATATCTGCTATCTTTAGTGCTTGTTCCAAAGATGAAGCTATCAGCAGCAAAGTCAAGACGATTTGTACCGTAAGTTAATTTTGTAGACGGCATTGCAGTGGTATAATTACCGTCGTTATCCTTTTCTGTATACGGAGCACCTAACTGTTCACGAGTAGCCCAAGCCCAAGTATAAGTGCTATTGTAAATACAGTTGTAGATAGTTTCAAACTTCTCGGCTTCTCTAGTTACATCATCATAATCACCGTCTGCATTCTTCACTGAAGAAATTTTACCATAGTTATAAACCACTGTAGTAGCATGTTTAGCTGAATTGTTGATGTAATCTTTAACAACTTCTAATGTTTTGTCTCCGGTAACTACTACAGCAACATCTTTATTTCCATCTTTCTTAGATGTAGCGAATGTTATGCGATAGTTAGCGGCAGCACCTGTACCATAGTTGAATACTTCAGACATCTTCATAGAACCCTTTGTAGCTGTTTCAGCTGTCCAAGCGATACCATTGGCGTCATTCATAGGAATCATGTAACAGTTATAGATGCCATCAGCAACCTGTGCAGTTTTAACGGAGAATCCCGCAGGAATAGTAGTAGGCAATACCTTAGTCATAGAAACTTTCATAGTAGCCAATACATGTCCTGAAGCATTCTTGATAGTCAATGTTCCATTATAAGTTTTGTTATCTTCATACTTGGTCCAGTTATCAACAGTCGGAACAGTATAAACTTTGGCAACCTTGCTGAAATCTGCCGGGAATGTATTTGGAGCAGCTGTATTGTACAGTACATTATTATTAGCATCAACAAAGATAGCATTGAATGCAGGATTTACATTATTAACCTTGTCTGTAGTCCAAGTAGCAGCAGTCGGAGCAGTTAACTTAGTCAAAGACACAGCAACCTTATCTGATTGGGTGGCAGTAACATCTTTGTCAGCCGGATTAAGTGCAGTAACAGTAGTGGCAGTAGCATTCCAATCTGTAGCAGCATTACCTAACTGCACATAAAACGCTTTACCATCAGGATCAACCAAAGTACCATCAAAGTTTACAGCATATACACGGAAACCAATAACATCATTAATAGCTGTAGTGCTGTTGATGGTAATTTCTGTAGAAGTACCTTCAACCACTGTATTCAAACCTGAATAAGTATAGCTGTTCCATGCATTCAATTCAGACGGTGCAGATTCTACCGCATTAGCCTTATCTAAAACGACATAAATACCACGGATATTTACCGGAGCTGTTACTTTATCATCGGCTATAGACAAAGCAATTTTGATAGCTTCTCCTTGTACTGCAGGGTATGATTTTTTAGTTTGACGGTTATCTGTTTCATCTACTTTAACATTTGTATTAGCCTTATCTAAAGGAATAATGGTAGTAGCCGCATCACTCTTCCAAGCTAATTCTTTATATGTTACATTCGTACCATCTTCTGCTTTAGTGAAGCGGTTATGAATTTCCTTGACGTTTGTTGCATCAACAAAATAGTTTAAAGACTTTTCACCTGTATATTTAGTCCAATCCAGAGTTAAATCATAAGATGAAATAACTTCTCTTGTTTCAGCGGTAGACAAGGTGTTATTTACCTGTACAGCAAAGAGAATAGATTCAGTATCATTACCAATTTTGGTTTCTGTTACAGCAGAAAAAGCTTTTTCATCATAATTCTTCAAAGCAACTGTAACTTCCCACAATCCATTGTTTCCTGCCGCACGGCTTAATAACCCGTTATACTTCTCAACTTTTTGAACAGACAAGAATTCATTCAGATTCTGTCCCCGGCTGTTAGTCAAAGAAATCATATCAGGAGTAAGAACTGCGTTCGTTGGAGATACACGTACTACAAACTTGTCGCCAGTCTGAATCTGTTTACCCTTAGTAAATGTTATAGCATTTGTAATCCCCTCACTAAATACGTTTTCTTTTTCAATAGCAGTGGAGAACTTCAAGTCATAGCCTGTAGGATTGTTAGAATATGAGGACACCAGTTCTACACTAGTAACCATATCGGCAATCTTACCTACAATATCTTCTACTTTCTTAGTAGCAGCATCAACTTTTCCTGCCATCTCTTTCAATGCAACATCTGTGGATTCTTCTACTTCCTTTTTCAAAGTTGCAATTTCTGCTTGAACAGCCTTGACAGCTTCGGCCTTTGCATCTGCAACAGCCTTGTCAGCAGCGGCTTTTGCAGCAGCGGCAGCATCACCAGCAGCTTTTGCAGCAGTTTCAGCAGCAGTTGCTTTAACAAGAGCATCGCTTGCATCTTTTGCGGCAGCAGTCAAAGCAGCCTGCAAAGTAGCGATCTGAGAAGTCATGTCCTCCTTAGTCGCCAGTTTGTTGATTTGTTCCTGCAAATTGTCTATGTCATCATCATAGTCTTTACAAGATACAAATGTCCCTGTCGAAGAAACCATCA
>BLLV01000025.1 GCA_011959205.1 Bacteroidaceae bacterium | reverse complement strand
TGGTGAAACTTGCATCTATTAGGATGCTATTGAAGAAAATTTAAACAGGCTCTTATTTTTATATGAAATAATTTTTTAGGATTTTATGTTTCTTATCCGCGTCAGCAATAAAGTAGATAATATTTACAAATGTTCTCTCCTTTTGTAATTGGGGGATATAAATTCTTTTTTTTACCATATTTTGAGTTGTATGTAACAATTCGGTTGTTATATGATGTTGGATGTTCAATTTTCTAAAAAATCCTGTTAGTACATGAAGTTGTCTCCATTCGATTTCAGAAAATCGGGCATGGGTTTGTTTTTTTGCTTCAACACAAAGTTTCCCTAATATTCTGACTGTGCACTCTTTGAGTGCCAGTTTTCTATAAGATGTTGAAATTCTATCGCCTTTCAAACGATAACAGAAATATAGTAATGCTCCGATATATCCATTGTTTAAGGAAAAGGAATCCAATTGATGAAAGTTCACCCACTTGTAAATAATATCATCAATTTCGTGCAACAAATCATCGTATGAATTGGAAATATACTGGTTTTGTGTAAGAAATTCAAGCGTCCATCCTATTCCTATCAATCCTTCATTAAAAGAAAGAGAAGAAGATTCATACACATGCTCCAACAAATAATTCAAATGGGTAAAGGCCTTTTCTTTATATCTTTCATCCTTTTCTGAAAGTAAAAAGGCTAATAAGGCTAATCCGCATCTGCCGTTTTTTAATCCCAAGGAAGTAGAGTCTTTATATTTGACCAATATGTTATTATAGTTCATATACATTAATTATTTGTTCTGTTAAAGGTTTCTTTTCCAATTTAGAATGACATACGACAAACAATTTTTCTGTAGAAGAATGCGCAATTGTTTTTCCCCGATTATCTTCTAAATAATCATTATCCAATATCTTTGAAAAGATATGGCTTCCCAAAGAATCCATTTGCCAGACTTTCATCTTGAACTCAAAAGATGTGTTTTCTGTGTCCTTTAAACAGTTCAACAAAATTTTCATCTCTGTTACAGGAATAATCCGATTGTATGGAACCAGAACATTGCTCTTGTCATTGTTTAATTTGGTTTTTACTTCATCGGATGTATAAATGATAACTTCGATGTCCCAATATCTTTCATAGTAGTTTTTTACTGAATTTACTTTCTCAGGTACGTTTGCAGAATCAGGGATTATCAAGACCAACTGGATGTCTGTTTCTTTCAAACGCTTCTTATCCAGTTCCTTTCGATATGTCTTTATCGTTTCCACGACGAAACGACTACAAGTGTTTGGCAAGACGTTAGATAAATCAGAATAAAAAGGAGGATGTGTCTGATAAAGCGTTTTTTCAAAAATGGATATATCGCTTCTTTTGCTTCCTGTGTAATGAAGAATCTTTTTACTTTTCAATTCATTACTTGGAGAATCCGCCCAACAGAAATCCAAATCCGGATGAATACGAAAACTTCGGTTTTGTAATATCGTGTTCCACCAAATTACCCACATATCTGTACACCATATCTGTAGTCCTTTCTGAATGTATGTGCTGTATTTTTGTCGATTATGCAAGTAAGTAAAAAGAAGTTCACAATCATTTTCCACCTTTTCCCAAAACTTTGCCGTACATTTCTTCAGAATATATTGCGCTCCTCCGGCATTGGCATCTTGTTTGATGACATCTTCCGGTGTCAATGACAGCAAACTGCATATTTTCGCAAATTCATTATCGTCCACAAATTGTCTGAAATATTTGCTATCCAGATAGGAGCGTGTGTCTGAAGCATACCATGATTCATCCTTGCAAAGATTGTTCCAATTCGGAATGTCTGTAAAAAGAATGTCCGAATCGTGATAAAAGATTGTCTCCTTTTCCAGTTCCGGATGTTTCTTGAAATGCTGAGCCAACAAATGAGGACGTATGGAAGAAAGGTATTTCTTCTTTTTCCGATTGTCCGGATAGAAATAAATCCGTACTTCGTTGTGACTTTTTGCAAATTCCTTGAACTGAGGATGAATCCCTTTTTGAGGTTTATACCCCACTAGAATGTGAATGAACTCATTCCCTATTCCCATTGAATGAAAATTGAAAAGCTGTAATTCCAATTGCCAAAGAAAATACACTTCATCGGGTTGTGCCGAGATATAGATCATAGTAAAATTCGTTTGTAAAGTACATAAACCAATTGGCGAATATCCTGCAAATTCAACCGACTATCGGAAGATAATTTCATAATGTCGTCTATGATCTGTTCAAATGCTTCTCCTTTTTGACAGATTTCTTGAATGGCATACTTCAGATATTCCGTCTTTATTTTTTCGGCAGTATGTCGGGATTCTTCCGCATAAACGGAAGTGACGGCTTGCGAAGAAATCCTGTGCTTAATCAGCATGTCTTTTATATTGTCAAAACGGAAACCTTCCATTGCCATACATGTCCATAGACGATAATCTTCTGCATATACATATTCCTTATCATAAAGTACTCCATGCTTGGCTATATAATGTTCCACGCTTTCTTTCCGCATGATTATGGTGGGGTGAGCCATTGTGTTGTAAAGTAACAATGAAGAAATGATAGATGTATGTTCCGTAAGGCCATACAGGCTGCTGTCGTCCTTTCCGAAGTTCTTCATGCCGCTTCCACATACATCCACTTCGGGATGTGCTTCCATGTATTCCACCTGTTTCCTTATCCTTCCTTGCAACATCAAGTCATCCGCATCCATACGAATGATGTATTTTCCTTTGGCCAATCGGACACCGGCATTCATCGAAGCCATATAGTCATGTTCACGTCGCACATAAACTATCCGATTGTCAGGAAATGAATGTACGACCTCAGCCGTTTGGTCAGTTGAACCGTCATCCACAATTATCAGTTCAAAGTTGCCATAATCCTGTTCCAAGATACTTGGAATACATTCGAGCAGAAATGTCGCCATATTATAGGCTGGCATAACAATGCTTACTAAAGGAGAGACATTCAATATTTCTGTCATTGTCCTAATTCTAATTGGTTTTTCACTAAATGATAATATAGTCCTTGTTTCTCTGTCAAAGCTGTATGGCTCCCTTGTTCAGCTACACATCCTTTATCCAAAACAATGATATTGTCGGCATCTTTCACAGTACTCAAACGATGGGCGATGATGATAACTGTACGATTTTGATAGAATTGTTTCAGATTATCCATAATAATCCGTTCGTTCTCCGCATCCAATGAAGAAGTGGCTTCGTCAAAGAATATGAAATCCGGATTCTTATATACAGCCCGTGCTATCAATATCCGTTGTTTCTGCCCACCGCTTAAGTCCATTCCGGCTTTACCAATCTTCGTATGATATTTCATCAGAAGACGTTCTATAAATTCGTCTATGCAAGCTATCTGTGCAGCTTTATTTAGTCTGTTCGTATCTACCTCATCTTCCAATGCCACATTGTAGGCGACACTCCCACTGAATATATATCCGTCCTGCATCACTACACCGCATCTTTTACGCCAAGAATCCACATCCACTTGGTTCATACACTTTCCGTCTATATATATGTTTCCTTCTTGGGGATAGTAAAAAGACAATAGCAGTTTCAGTAATGTGGTTTTACCGCTACCACTGGCACCCACTATGGCCGTAACCTTTCCCAATGGTATGTCAAGGGTCACATCTTTCAATACATAAGGATTGAAAGAACCCTCATATTTGAAACTGACATGTTCCAGTGTGAAACCATTGTGTAGGGTTGAAGGTAACCGGCTGTTTTTAGTTTCATTTTCATCGGTTACATTAAGGATGTCCTCCATACGCTTATATGCCAATGCCGCATCTTGTGCGGTATTTCCATAACTTGTCATCTGACCAAAAGTAGAAGACAATTGCCCCAAAATATAGGTAATGGTCATCATCACACCGACACTCATTGTACCCTGTATCACAAGCCGTGCACAGATACCGGTTATCAATGTATCCCTCAATGTGGCAAGCGAGAGATTGCCCGTACTAATACCCGATTCATAGAACAGCGACTTCAGGGATTGTCTGTTAAGTTCTTTCTGCAGTTTCTCCCAACGGGACAGAAATGGATGATGGGAGACATTGATTTTCAGTTCCATCATACCATAGACTAGTTCATTTTCCAGATTCCTCTTTTTCCCCAATCCGGCAAATATGGCATAATTCAATTGTTTCCTTACATACATCAGCCAACGCACCAACCCGAACGACAAAACACTGAACAGCAGAAAGACCAGAAAAATATAAATATTGTAATAACAAAGAACCAAGGAATAGACCAACAGATTCAAGACAATGAAAAGTAAGGAACTGACTGTATAAGTCAAGAAACTACGTATAGTCTGTTCATCGGATAGACGTTGTAGGAAATCCGTTCCCAATCTCGTGTCAAATAGTCCCACCGGTAGTCTTACCAATTTCCACACATAGCGTGTAGATATATCAAGACCGACTTTCAAACCTGTATGGTATAACAGATAGTTGTTGGAGGCAATAGAAATTTGCTTTCCTATATATAGAGCCAATTGTCCGGTCAGTAGAACAATGACCCAATGTATGTCTTTCCGTTCGATTCCTTCGTCCATAACCTTTTGCAGAAAGAACGGAATTAGAAAACCAATACTGAAAGTCAGAATGGACAAAAAGAAAGTACCATATAATGCCCGTTTATATTTCTTTAGATAGGAAAAAGTGCTGAATAGGGAATGGAGCCACTTCCTTAATGTCCATTCGTCTTCCTTTTGTTCAAAGAAGACAGGAAGTGGTTCCAGTGCTACAGCTACTCCTTCCATTCCGTTGGAAGTCCATGCATCCATAAACAGGCTTTCATTCAGTTTTATCTTTCCATAATTAGGGTCAGCAATATGGTAATAGGTTTCTCCTTTTTTTGGGGAAACCTTATAAAGTACCACAAAATGTTCCTGTCTCCAATACAGAATGGCAGGCAAAGGCATTTCCTCCAGTTTGTCTATAGTCAATTGGAGTGGAACTGCACGCAAGCCTATCCATCGGCATCCGTCCAACACATCTTTTAAGGAAACCCCTAAACGGGTGACATTGCAATATTCCTTCAAGACGGATAGTGACAGCCGTTTACCGAAATAAGCAGCCACCATCTGAATACACGCCGGACCACAGTCCGAACTTTCCATCTGACTTCTAAACGGAAACCTCATTCTTCACAATGTTATAATAGAACTGGTTCAATACTATCTTGTCTTTTCCTGCTTCATTCAAACCTCTGATGCACTGATTTGAACTTCCACTATCCAATCCTCTTTGAGTACAAGTTCCTCCACAAATAGGAGCAATTCTACAATGCTGGCATACTTCTTTTGACAAACGTACTCCTTCACGTCGTTTCATTTTTTCTTCATCCAAAGTAATTGTACCGTCTTCATTTAATATTCCCAAATGTTTTTCTTTGGTAAAGTCTCTAGCAGTACATTTGTAAATGTCACCGTTGTAGTTTATTAAAGCCTGTTGTTCCTTGTCTGCATAACAAGAATTCCATACTTGATCCATAATAGGGGGCGAGACAATAATACCATTGTCCTCAAAAGACTGCATATAATTCTCTAATTCTTTCAAATCAACAACAGAGTCTTTATTTTCACTATCTTGCCATACTCTATGAAAGTCTACTCGTAAATATTTTTTTTCACTGTTTGATAAAATTCGAAAATCATCAATGATTGTTGTGATAGTTGATAAATTGTCTGCGGTATAATTAATACGAAGAATTACTGAAATTTCCGTTTGAAGCAATTTCTTTATGTTTGTTACTATTCTTGTATATGAATCGCCTCCAATAAATGGATAGCGTACTTTATTGTGGAAATTTTTTCCACCGTCCAATGTTATTTGCAGAGAAGAAACTTTAAAAGTATTCATTTCTCTAATTATTTCATCGCTTAATAAATAGCCATTAGAGGTGAAACCAATTGAATAAGGGGTATTGTAAACTGTACATTCCTGTATCAAATGCTGTATCAAGGGACGTACCACATCTTTGTAATATAATAATGGTTCACCTCCGAAAAAAACTAAATGAAACTTTTGCCAACTATGTTCTGATAATGTTTTAGTTATAAACTTTTTTGTGCGTCCTAATGTATCAAGAGACATTTAATACTACAAAATTTCTAATAAGGTATTTCCTTACCAATGATAACAAAATAGTGAGGCAAGCCATTTACTTAACATACAGCATTAACACATCCTGAACCATTAGAACATGTGCTACCATTGTCACATGAAGTGTTGAAGCAAGGAGCATTACTACAATAAGCATTTGTACATCCTCCATTTGTTTTTACAGCAGTACCATTACCTCCGATTAATAATAAAGCTTGTTCCTCATCATTAATCGAATTTGTTTTTTCCAATTTCTCTATAAACTGAGAAATTACTTTAAATTTAGAATCCATAATTGTTAATTTTAAAGTTAGTATTATTTTAATTGTCCCTTAGCCGTAGATGATGCACCCGATTTATATGCTGCTCCCATAACTTTTTTACGTCCAAAAGGAATGGTTACATCAATAGTCAATTTTCGGAAATGAAAATCGTAATCTTGATAGCGAGCATAATCTTCTGTGAAATATGATGATTTGTCATGCTCATTATGAAGCAAATGTCTAACACCTAATTTTAATGTTATTCCATTTTCAAATCTCTTTCGTAGAGCCAAATTTACAGAATAAAATTCAGTTTTATTTAATGTAGCACCTTTGGATTTACTTTTATAACTTATAGTGCCGTCTATTTTCCAACCAAATTTCTCGGATAATACAATCCCCCAATCCAATGCAGCATTGCAAGATATATCACTGATATCTATCTTGTATTCATCCAAATGTCCATAAGCTCTATAAAATTGTCCGGTCAATGATGCATTTAAATACAATCGATTTTTCAAAAAAGAGTCATTCCAACTCAATATACCTGTAAGCGTATGACTATTCCCGCAAGTCCTTGTAGATATTTTAGTATACCCGTTCTCGGCAGGAGTATGAAACTCTCCTCTAATCCCAGAGGACATATACCTCATCATAAAGATATAATGTTGCTTTAAAATATATGTAAATGAATGAGATAGCCACTGTGAGTTTTCAATATTGGTGTCATTCTCTTTATATACGGTCGGGCTCACATAAAATCTAAAAGGATTCAATAAAGAATAATAAGGATATATCACTCTTGAAGATAGCGTGTAAGACAACTTATGGTCATCATTTATATTATATGTCAAAGAAATAGAAGGTATAAAAGAAAAATCATCCTTTTCTATTTGTCGATTGTCGGTTTTCGATATACCTTCTCGATCCATAGATTCTATTCTTGCTCCCAAATTGGTCATCATTTTAGGATTCCAATTGCGATTAAATGCTACATAAGCAGCCCAATAAGATTCATTTAATTCAAATTGATTTGTCTTTTGCATGTCACTTACATATACTCCATCAATAAAGTTGCCATAGAAAAATTTTTGTTTATTCTTTGTATAATATCCTTCCAAGCCCACATTCAATCGATTATCTTTATTGAATACATGAGAATATTCCCATTTCGCAGAATAACTGTAACTTGGATTATCTGTGTCCTGAGTAAAACGTCTGTTATCCGATGTTGTTGTATAAGTATAAACCATAGGTGTTTCCAGTTCATTATAGGAGCGTACATAATCTACATCAAAAGTCATATTACTTCCTTTGGAATCTGTCGTCCAACAATAATTTACATTACTAGTCAAAACAAAAATTTCCGAATTGCTTCTGTTCTGAAAAAAAACAGTAGAATCAATAGCAGTATCATATAATGGGGTATAATCTGTCCGACCGTCCAGATAATCATAATTACGAGTATAATCAACATTAACAATCATACCAATTCGATGATTCTTCGATAAATTATAATCCATGTTCACATTAATTCCACCCATACGATAATCCCAACGTTGTGTTTGATTAATGTCATTACTTATTTTATCAAGCATGTAATCGTAATGAAGGTTGGCTTGATAATTTTCATGATAGCGGAGACCGTAACTACTCAAAGATAAGTTGAACTTTTTCTTTTGATAATCCAAATACAAATTTCCGCCATAATTGTTGTAATATCCAATCTGGTCAAATAAAGCCAAAGTTCCTTTCCAGCCTTGAGTCTCATCTTTTTTCAAGATAAGATTCAAAATTCCCTCATTGGTTGTTATGCGATATTCGCTTCCTGGATCTGTTATTAATTCTATACGCTCAACTTTCTCTGCAGGAAGACTACGCAAATAATTCTGCAATACGCTTTCACTCATATTGCTTTTTTTTCCATTGATGTACAATTGTATCCCAGATTTTCCTAACATTGTAATGCTTTCATTATCCATACGCATCATAGGAGTAAAACGTAACAACTGCATTGTGTTGTTCCCCTTTGTCAGATTGGAATTAGCTATATTGAACACCAGACGGTCTGATTTCTGTGTTACAATGGATTTCCCTTGAATAACGACTTCGCCTAATTCTTCACTTCGCTCTTTCATAACAATCGTGTCGGGAAGTGATAAAAGACTATTGAAATCTTGATTCTCACATCCTAAATAAGAAACTCGTAGCCATTCCTTTTGGGGGAAATCTGCCGAGGTAAAAAATGTTCCTGTAACATCAGTTGTAGAACCACGTAGAAGTTTATCGTTTCTATCAAGGCAAGTAACAACTGCTCCTGCCAATGGAAGTTTTCGAGAATCTACAACAACTCTTTTGATTTCAACTTGCGATAAAACATTTGTTGAAAGAAATATTGTCAGTAATATAAAAACTTGTATTCTTCTCATAACGTATTTCTATTTAGATATGTGTAAACTTAATCATTTTTTTGAGAACCGACATAGAATACATTTAGTTTTTTTTAAAAAAAACATCTGATTTTAAAAAAATCTTTGAATCTAGCTGAAACATAAGTTTAATTTTAATAGATAAAAGACTATGGCACACCAGAGTAAATATCCTAGTTTAGACAGACAAGGGCATAAGATGATGTTTTCTTTCTTTGAATATCTTCCTATGCAATATCGGCAGGCAACGGAAAGAGAATGGCAAATTCGTAAGATGATATGGAGTTTTAAGGATGGAAAATCTGCCGGAGGAACTTCTTATGTGTTTAACAAGGCACAAAAAAAGAAATTGGTGATACACAATCTGTTTTGATTCAGATTGTATATCACTGTTTTCCAGCAGTATGCTCAAACATGGCGATGTCATACCGTCTGGTTGCTGTAAGTGCTAATACTTCCGGTGCAAAAGAGAAAGACACAATAAATATGAAAAGCAATGATAGATGAATTTTACTAAGAGCCTGTTTAAATTTTATTCAATAGCATCCTAATAGATGCAAGTTTCACCATTTCCTCTGCCGAATCGAATGTCCATTCATCGTT
>BLLV01000024.1 GCA_011959205.1 Bacteroidaceae bacterium | reverse complement strand
GCGATGATGATGCCGTCAAGGGAAAGGCGAACATGGAACTTCCAGACCAGACTTCCGCAGGTATGCCCGACACCAAGCTGAAGGCATACGAACAGGAGGCGGCGCAGAAAGACAAGGCGCGTAATGACAGCACGATAAATGCCGTGACGCTACAACTCGACACCGTTACAGCTCCGGCGGAACCGACATTGCCCGATGAGATTCAGAACTCGGCTGCGGCATACCAACAGGCTCAGGCATCGTTGCAGGATTTCTATGTCCCGGAGTACAACGAATCGGCACAGGTAGCGAAGTTGCAGGCACGGCTCGATGAGCTGGAGATGCAGAACTCTATGGCACAGCAACAGTCGCAACAACCCAATGAAATGGAGTTGCTTGAAAGGTCGTATCAGTTGGCGGCGCAGTATATGGGTAATGGAAATGCTGGCAATGTCCCGCCTCCACAAGTCGATGAGAAAGGAAAGCGGAATGTCCAGCCGGTGCAGAATGTTACCCACAATGTCGTATCGACGTTGAGTGCCGCCACAAACGAGAGAGGCTTCAACACATCGGTCGGCATGAAAAGGTCGGTCGGCAAGAATACAATCGCCGCCGTCATTGCCGGCAACCAGTCCGTTACCAACGGGCAGTCAGTGAAGTTGAGAACCACCGAACCGATGTGGATAGGCAACAGGCTCATACCCCGTAACACCGTCCTTGTCGGTGCAGCGAGATTGCAGGACGAGCGTCTGGAGATTGAGATTTCCTCTATTGAGTGTCAAGGCTCAATTTATGATGTAGAACTGAAAGTCTATGATTCCGACGGTCAGGAGGGTATCAATATCCCCAACTCAATGGAGACTGACGCGCTGCACGAGATTGGCGCCAATATGGGGTCAACAATGGGCAGCTCAATAAATATCTCCACCGACGCCGGAGCGCAGATTGCATCCGATGTGGGTCGAGGCCTCATCAACGGTGTGAGCCAGTATCTCACAAAGAAGATGCGTACTGTCAAGGTGCATCTTAAATCTGGGTACAGGGTGATGCTTTACCAGCCCGAAAACAACTAAAACCACTTAAATCCAACGTAAATTTTTATGAAACTGAAAACAATTATTCTCTCAGCCATTGCCGTTATCGGCATGGCAACCCCCGCCTTTGCAAAAGACAAGGCACCCAAAAACACCGATAACAATGTGTCGTCTGATACTGAACAAGTCGCCGAACACGACATGAACGTGTACGGAGCCAACTACACCGACGGCGACAAGTTCGACGGTCTGACCCGAAAGGTCGGTTTCGACCGTATGATTCCGCCCCACGCACTGGAGGTCTGCTACGAGAAAACCACGCATATTATCTTCCCTGCGGAGATAATTTATGTGGACCTCGGAAACGAAAACCTTGTGGCAGGTCTCGCTGATGGAGCGAAGAATGTACTTCGCGTTAAATCAGCGTTTAAGCGTTTCAAAACCGAAACGAATCTGTCAGTAATCACCGATGATGGGAGCTACTACACGTTCAATGTCAAATTTGCGAAAGAGCCTCTGCTTCTGAGCATTGAGATGACCGATTTTCTCCATGACGGCGAGGCTGTCAATCGCCCAAATAACGCTCAGGAGATATATCTCGAAAAATTGGGCAGTGAGTCGCCGATGCTTGTCAAGCTGATTATGAAGTCAATCTACAAGCAGAACAAGCGCGAGATCAAGCATATCGGCTCAAAGCGTTTCGGGGTGCAGTTCCTCCTGAAATCCATTTACACCAACAACGGGATGCTCTACTTCCACACAGAGCTGAAGAACACCTCCAATATCGCTTTCGACATCGACTACGTATCGTTCAAGATTGTGGATAAGAAGGTTATCAAGCGAACCGCCATGCAGGAGCAGGTACTCGAACCGCTCCGCGCCCAGAATTACGTGACTGTGGTACACGGCAAGCAGTCGGAGCGTACGGTCTTCGCTTTGGAGAAATTCACCATCCCCGACGACAAGCAGCTCGTTATCGAGGTCGCCGAAAAGGAAGGCGGCCGCCATCAGTTCTTCGTGGTGGATAACGAGGACATCGTGAGGGCCAATGTAATCGACGAGTTATCAATTCAGTAAATACAGTATCCCATGAAGAAGATTTTTGCAATCTTCGCTGTGGCAGTGTTTTCCCTCCTCGGAGGGAAGGCATTTGCCCAGCGATGCCTCCCCGGAATGTCTGCGGTTGAAATAAAGGCGAACATGGCAGACGGTTTCTACACCGGAAAGTCCCGCGACTGCGGTTATGACCTCGGAGTAATCTATTCAGTATTCACAGGAAGTCATGGCAATACATGGTCTTTCGGTGGCGAGTATCTCCAGACCTTCAAGCCATACGGCGAGAAAGGTCGCATCCCGGTGGCTCAATTCACTGGCGAGGCTGGATATAATCTCCATATCCTCAGCGACTACTCGATGACATTCCACCTCTACGGCGGCATTTCCGCACTTGCCGGGTATGAGACAGTCAACTGGGGTAAGGATGTGCTGTCCGACGGCTCTACGCTACATGACGGCGACAACTTTATCTATGGCGGTGCGCTCAACTTGCAGGCGGAGTTTTATCTCTCGGATAAAGTAGCCCTGACCGCCAATGTCAAAGGCCGGTTTACTTTCGGAAGCGATGTTCAGATATACCATACAACCTATGGTGTCGGTGTCAAATTCATAATTGAATAGCCTATGAGATATACAAAAAATGACATCAGGAATATCCCGCTGACAGAGTTTATGGCCGCTCTCGGCGAAAAGCCTGTCAAGGCTTTCGGGGACATGAAACTATACTATGCTCCCCAGCGCGATGACTCCGAACCGATGTTAGTGGTAGATACCAATACAAACCGATGGTATGACCATGCCACAGACCAGAGTGGCGACATCATCGACCTCGCCGCCTTGAAGATGAACCCTAACCTCTACACGGATCCACGCGACTTCATCTTGAAGTATATGAATGAATATGAGCAAAGCAAGGAGCTTTCGGCAATGGCACGTCGTCCGCAGGAGCCGATAGTTATCAGCCTCGACATAAGGAAAGTGAAACTCACTGACTTTATGAAAGCTCTCGGTCAGGAACACCCGGTGGCGGCTGACGGTAATCTCCGTATTTACAATGCTCCCTACGATGACAAACTCGGTCCGACAATGGTAATCAACATCGAGACTAATCTCTGGCGTGATACCAAGTCCGGCGCATACGGCGGAATCTATGACCTCGCCTATGAGTTGACCGGCTCGTGTAATATGTCGGAACTTAACCGATATATCGCCTCTGAAATGTCGGCTTTGGATAAGACCAAAGACAAGGAACAGAAGATAGAGCCGCCCAAACAGGAACAGGAGCCTGACAAACCCAAACGGAGGATGCGCTTATGAACATTGATGACATCAAGAAAATCTCGCTTGTCGAGTTCCTCAATCAGTTGGGCTATCAGCCTACCGGACGCGACAGCAAAGGTCTATGGTTTTACTCCCCATGTCGAAGTGAGCGTAAGCCATCGTTCCACGTCAATCCCCGCAAAGATGTATGGTTCGATTTTGGCAGTGGTGCCGGAGGCGACATCTTCACTCTTGCCGGAGAACTGTGCAACTCCAGCGACTTCATCAGACAGGCGGAGTTCATCGCCGAGAAGATGCAGATGCCTATAGCAATGCCCTATAAGCCTGAGCCGTTCATCGAGCAACCGACCTTTGAAGATGTGAAAGTCTCAAAACTGGAATCTCCGGCATTGCTGAAATATCTTGCCGACAGAGGTATTCCCCGTAACATCGCCCAGCGGTGGTGTGTGCAGGTGGATTACCGACTTCACGGCAAAGACTACTATGCCATCGGTTTCGAGAACAACGCACATGGTTTTGAGCTTCGCAACTCCTTCTACAAGGGGTCATACCCACCCAAGCACATAACCCACATCGCCGATGGTAACACCCGGTGCAACGTGTTTGAAGGCTTCATTGACTTCCTTTCAGCGGAACGCCTCGGACTCAATGACGGTTCCGACTCGGTTGTTCTCAACTCCGTTGCCAATGTCGGCAAAGCCCTGACCATCTTCCCGGACTATTCCGTAATCGCCTGTTACCTCGATGACGACGAGGCTGGACGATCCGCCCTTGCCAGACTCCGCAGGGAGTTCGGCGATAAGATTATGGATAAGTCAGCTCTCTATCCCGACCACAAGGATCTCAACGACTACCTTGTGGCTACCCAACCCAAAATTTCTAACAACTCAAAATTAAAACTCTGAAAAACAATGAATACAATACTGAATAAAATCGGCGCAACCCGCGTCACTCCCGCCCGTTTCTTCGGCTTCTGGGCAATCCTCTTCACTCTCGTTCTCGCTCTCACTTCCTGCTCCGACGACCTCGACGTGCAGCAGTCCTATCCGTTCACGGTGGAAGTCATGCCATACGGCGACAAAATTACCAAAGGGCAGACCGTAGAACTGCGCTTCGAGATAAAGCCCGAAGGAAACTATGCCAACACCCTCTATACCATCCGCTACTTCCAGTATGACGGCGAAGGCACGCTCAAACTTGTTGACGGTCCCGTGCTGGTCAACAACGACCGCGTGCTCCTCGAAAGCAAGACCTTCCGCCTGAACTACACCGCCCAGTCTTCCGAGGCTCACAAATTCCTAATAGTCGTAGAAGATTCGTTCAATTCGACCCCGTGGCAGCAGACCTTCGAGTTCAACAGCAAAGACAGTGGTGACAATGACGGCGGCAAGACACCTGGCATCATCAACCCTGTCAATCCCGGAACCATAACAC
>BLLV01000023.1 GCA_011959205.1 Bacteroidaceae bacterium | reverse complement strand
CGGTCGTGCGTCATCACCACCTCCAGTTCATCCTCCCGCTTCCCGCCGCTTTCCATCGATGACAAAGCAGGCAGGGACAATCCGCCTTCCGTCCGTGCCCGGGACAGCGCGTTGCCGATGATCCGCCCTTCGAACATCGCCGCCCAGTCATGCTCCCAGGCGGGCAGGCCGAAGATGCGGTACAGCCCCACATTGTCTATCAGCATACACGCCTCCTTGCCGGCCGACCTCCTCAGCCCCCGCCCCACCTGTTGCAGGTATTTCGCCAGCGAAAGCGTGGGACGTGCCAGCTGCACGAACTCCACATCGGGGCAGTCGAAACCTTCGGAGAAGATATCCACATTGACCAGCACTCTCACCTTTCCCCGTCTGAAACCCTCCACCACTTCCTTGCGTTCCGAAGCCGGAGTCCGGCTGTCGATAGCCACGGCCTCCAGCCCGTGCGCGCTATAACAGGCTGCTATCCGGCGGGCATGGGCGATGCTGGCAGCATACACGATTCCTTTCTTGCCGTGGGCATATCGTTCCACGCTCTCATACAGCCGGCCGATACTTGCCTCCCGGTTCAGCACCTCGTTCATCTCCTTCACCTGGTAGTCCCCGTCCGCACCCCGCTTCTTCAGCGAGTCTATCAGCCGCTGTTCCCTGCTGTTCGCACGGATGGATACGTAGTCAAAGGAGGACAGCCACCCCTTCCTGATGAATTCCGCGACCGTCCACGAAGTGATCAGGCTGTCGAACAAGTCCGTGAATCCCTTGCCGTTCAGCCGGCAGGGAGTGGCGGTCATGCCCAGTTTCCTTGCCTCCGGATATTTCTCCCAAAGCTCCCGGTAGGTTTCCGCCAGGGCGTGATGCGCCTCGTCGATGACGATCAGGCCCGGTTCTCCGTCCATCTCCTTCCGGTTTCGCGACAACCACTGGATGGACAGTACCCTCACCCTTCCGTCCTCTTTGCTCATCGCGTGCCGGGACACGGTTTCCTCTATCTGGGCCACCAGCTCCCGGCGGTGCGCCACAATCCATACCGGAGCGTGGGAACCGTGCAGGAATTCCCTTACGATGGCGGCCAGCAGATGCGTCTTGCCCGTACCGGTGGGCATCTG
>BLLV01000022.1 GCA_011959205.1 Bacteroidaceae bacterium | reverse complement strand
GCGAAAGTTCCACCTTCTTCCGTCCGATTTAGGGCACAGTATGCAGGCTATGGCTGCTGATTTTGATGCGCCTACGGAGAAAATGGAGGGTATTGTTCCTCTGCTCTATCAGAGCGGCTACATCACGATAAAGGATTACAACAAGCTGGCCGGGCTCTATACGCTGGACATTCCGAACGGTGAGATACGGATCGGGCTGATGCGCAGTTTGCTGCCTAACTATCTGGCTCCTAACACGCTGAAAGGCAATACGACCATCGCCCGTATGTATCTTGCGATAGCTGGGGGCGATATGAACGGTGCCTTGCGCCTTCTTCAGGAATTCCTTTCTACTGTTCCTTATTGTGATAACACGAATTATGAGGGGCATTACCAGCAACTGTTCTACATCATCTTCTCTCTGTTCGGAATGTATGTCGATGTGGAAGTGCGTACCCCGAAGGGGCGTGTGGATGTGGTGATGCGTGTTGCCGGTACGTTGTATGTCATAGAACTGAAGCTGGGTAAGTCTGCGGAAGCGGCCATGGTTCAGATCAATCTGAAGCAGTATCCCGAACGCTTTTCGCTCAGCGGACTGCAAGTGGTGAGGGTGGGGATCAATTTTGATGTGGAGAAACACACCTTGGGGGATTGGATCATAGAAGAATAGACTGTATAGGATATCAATTAAGATGCTGAATATTTGTTTGTTTGAAGAAAAATTCCGTTCTTTGTATTAAGCTTGATTGCAGTTAGCAACAAATTCAATCTAAAGATAAGGAGTATGAAGCGTCCTGAAATTGTGAAATCTATACAAAATGCCTTACATAAGGTTGCCCCTGGTATAAAGGTGATACTTTATGGAAGTGAGGCGCGGGGTGATGCGCGTAGTGATAGTGATATAGACCTGTTGTTGTTGATAGATAAGGATGTGGTTACTTTGGAGGACAAGATGCTTTTAACTGCTCCTTTATATGACATTGAGTTAGAAACCGGTGTTCAAATCAATCCGTTTATAGAGTCGATGAAAGAATGGGGAAAACGTTTCACTCCGTTTTATGAGAATATAATGAAGGAGGGGATATTGCTATGACTCCGGAACAGCGGTTTGATATTGTTTTATATAGGCTGAATTCAGCCAAATCATTGTTAGATGAAATAGAAGATCATATAGAGCGTGGTTATTACAATACGGCAATGAATAGGATGTATTATGCCTGTTTTTATGCTGTGAGTGGGTTGTTGTTGCAATCGGAAATAGACGGAGTCAAGAGCCACGAAGGTGTCCGTCAAAAATTCAGCCAGCATTTTATTCTTACAGGTAAGCTTCCTAAAGAATGGGGACGCTTTTATTCTATTTTGTTCAATAATCGTTCAGCTGCCGATTATGAAGACTTTAAGAACTTTGATTTAGCAGCAACTCAGGAAATGTATCCTAAAGTCTGTGCTTTTATAGGGCTTATTGATAATTTGGTTTTCGATAAAAATTAATCCGTAAAGAATAGGATATTTACTATAGGCTGCATGCAATGACGCATGCGGCCTTCCCTTTTTTGTTGCCGGTAGCGACTGGCATCCGCATAATGATTTGCATGAACGACACTCTTCGTGATTACCAGCAGGAGATGAAGCACCGCCTCTTCAAGGAGTGGGAGCTTCGCCGGAGCGTGATGGTGCAGATGCCCACCGGTACGGGCAAGACGCATCTGCTGGCCGCCATCGTAAGGGAAT
>BLLV01000021.1 GCA_011959205.1 Bacteroidaceae bacterium | reverse complement strand
CAATAATATCTTATATAAGGTTGCAGCAACTTACATGGCTTGTAAAATTTGAACTTCTCTTGAATCATTTTACAAAGATACTAATTTCATATTGATATCTAAGTGAACAGCTGCAACCATTTATCCTCTTGAATATAAAACGACTGCACCATCATAAATGATACAGTCGTTTCAATTATAAGAATTTAGTGTTCAAGTCTGTCAAGTGATACTTATCTTTGTCCTAAAGTTCCGAATGCACGATTACAACATGATTGACAATGAAATTGTCAGTAAAAATGCGTTCATTTACCAAATTACGTATCTGTAATGTGTATCTTGGGTATGTAACAGAATTATTCTTTCCATTGTTCCCACTTGGCATACATCTCCCTTGAAAGCTCCACGATCTCCCGGCTCAGTTTCACAAGATTGATGGTATGTTTCTCCAACTTGTAGAGCAACGCCATCGCCTTCTTCTCCGAAAAGTGGATGCGCAACTCTTTAACGACCTGATTGTAATTGGTTCCTATGCCGCGGAACTGGGCGTGGAAGTCCGACAGTTTGGTGTAGTAGTCCACCAGCGTCTTGTCCACCTTCAGCACCTTGAACTTCTGTCCGAAGAAATGCACCTTGAGAAAGACGGCTTTCGCATACACGTTCGATTCCTCGTACATCGTCAGGAACCTGTTCCATTCCACATCGTCGAAGCGCACCATCACGCAGTGCGTCTTTGGGTTCAATTTGGGATTTCTCCCGTACTTGCTCTTCTTTTTCATTCTGCTTATTCTTTTGGTTTAATGTCAATATCCATTATCTAATCTCCGATTAAAAATCCTTGAAATTATCCGACTGAGGAGGATAATTCTGCCCACGGCAGTACCGGGATTTTCAGTTACTCGGAAGCATTCGGGTAACTGAAAATATACCTTGCTGTGTCTTTGAGGACACAAGAATCCTCCGCTTGTCGGATTGGAAGAAAACTTTTCAAACTCCGGATTGCTCCATCAGCGAGACCCTTACCGTTTGGATGCAAAGTTACGCTCTTAATACAGTATCGGACAGAGGTTTGAATCGGACAATGGCTGCCTATCAGCGCAATATGCTGCCACTTGTCGAAATGCTGGTTCAATCATTTCCTTATTCAAGTGGACAATAATTCAAAAAATGAAAAACCGGAATACATGAAAAACGAGAAGTTCAAACACTTATCAAAAGGATTTATCGAATACCTGCCAAAACGAGTATTGAAGAAAATAAAACAATGGTTGTCCGACAATTTGGTGATACATTGATTTAATGATTTCATGACGTAATGTTGTCATTCTCCAAACAACCAAAACTTTGTTTCACCACACAACCATATAGAGCACTATAAAATAAGCGGATTATGAAATAGCCCGCCTTTCCGTTTGGACGACATTCATGCGAAAAGAACCGTTTCTGTATAATCTCCCCAGACAATGGCTGCCGTATCGGCACAACACACTGCCACTTTTTGGAAATCCATTGCAAGGCAGTAGATTATATATTCCTTTGCAGCAAAAGAAACAGTAACAATAAAAAAGTATGTATATGGAAATCGTATCAATTGAAAGAAAGACCTTTGAGGCGATGGTCGCCAAGTTCGACCGTTTCGTCAGTCGCATGGATGCCATCTGCCGGCGGCACGGAGAGAAGACAATGGACGAGTGGATGGACAATCAGGACGTGTGCCGGATACTCAACATCAGCCCACGCACGTTGCAGACGCTTCGGGACAATGGAACGCTGGCTTACTCTCAGATAAACTACAAGACCTACTACCGTCCCGATGACGTGCAGCGTATTGTTTCCGTTGTGGAGGACAGGCGGAAAGAGGCGAAGTTCAAAGGAAGAACGATATAAACTTGATGAAATGAACGAAGTAAACTAACAATACCCACTAAATCCAAAGTAATATGAATGAACTGATTAACAAGGACAGCGAGTGGATAATCCACTTCATGGGCAGTCTCGACCGTCTTTTGGACAGCTTCGAGCATCTGACCGCCAATTACCGCCCGATACTGAACGGCGAGCGTTTCTTCACCGACAAGGAAGTGTCGGCACGGCTGAAAGTAAGCCGCCGGACACTTCA
>BLLV01000020.1 GCA_011959205.1 Bacteroidaceae bacterium | reverse complement strand
GCAACCTTCAAAATTTGATGCCCATGAAAGTAAAAATAAATAATGGGGATTATCAGAAACTGTTTTGAATTGATTTAAGAATAATGTTATAAGGTTACATACAATTCAGAATCAGCCGGTCAATTGGAAAGTACTTTCTGGTTATGCTGTGCCTTTTTTCTATTATCCACTCCTATATCCGGCTTTCTTTCGTGATGGAGATGATAAAGTGCTCCTTTCGTTCTTGCTATCGGCAATTCCAAAATTTCCAGTCTTTTTACTCTCTCTGCATCTTCAGGGCCCCAGCCGTAGAAACCTTCGTTCTCGCCTCCCGCTTCCAGATATTCAGTCTTATTCACCAGAAAGGCTCCTCCCACCGACGGACGCCCCAGCAGGCAATAACCCTCTCCGGCCTGAAGTTCATCCACGTTTTTACGGATGGCATTGCTTCTTTCTTTCTCCAGGAAACGGAATGTCCCATTGTAGGGGAAGCATAAGACGCATCCCCCTAAAATATGCCATACACTGGCAATCAGTTGAGCTTCAGGTATCAGTACGTCCACATCCCATATACCCACGATGGAATGTTGTGCATCCCTAAGCAGCTCGTTCAGGTAGCGGGTGCGGTAGTTTTCTATTTTGGCATTCATTATATTCAGAGTATGCAATAAGACCAGAATAAAATAGACTTCATAATAATCCTTGCCGGTAGCACCATCTTGTAAGGCCTCAGCTATCCAGTCAATGAGATAGATGGTATATTCTTTCAAGTTCAGCACGACCGGTTCCTCAGAATCCTTCCTGTAGCAAAGCCGATGGTATAAATAACAAGCCAGTCCTGATATTCCCTGTTCAATACTTAAATCGAATGGTGGGCGGGCATTGATGGCGGCAAACACCCTGCCGTCTATTTCTGCCAGGATCTCATCCGTGTCTCCTTCCACAAAACCATTTTGTATCAGATACTCCGTTCTTGCCCCTATTCCGCACAGGCCGTTTCCGTATGCCAATGACATATCTCCGGTACATCCGTTCCATATATCATCCAGCAATTCCTCCGCCCGTATGCTCCATTCTTCTTCTCCTGTGTCGCGATAGAGCCGGAACAGGGCAATCGTTTCTCCCATTTTGT
>BLLV01000019.1 GCA_011959205.1 Bacteroidaceae bacterium | reverse complement strand
TTGGCATCGTGTCCGGCAGCGGCAGCCTCGCCCGGTTTGCCATCCGCACCCGGTTTGCCCGGTTCACCTTGGTCACCCTTGTCGCCTTTGGCTGGATAGTCAGACTTCACACCGTCGAAAGCCCAGTAACCGTCGATGATGGTCACAACCGTACCATCCTTACCGTCCTTACCACTCTCACCCTTGATTGTCTCAATGGTGCTGGTAGAGTTGTCACTCCAAGTTACAGTGATGCCATCACCGTTCTTCACTACGTTGGTCACATACTTACCAGCGTCAACTTTTGCCTGTAAAGCTGAAAGAGCCGACTTGATATCCACAAGTTCCTTGTCGATGCGGTCGATGTCATCATCATAGTCTTTACAAGACACAAATGTTCCTGTCGAAGAAACCATCAAGGCTCCGAACAGGACTGCACTTAAAAACTTTTTGTTCATAAATAAAGATTTAAATTTATAAATTTAAAAAACTAAAAATTGGTTATACATATACTCTCATAAAAGGACTTCATTCTCTATTTCCAAGGCCACCGGCTTCCGCTCGCGCGCCGCATAGCGTTTCGGAGTCATACCCGTATGGCGGGCGAAAGCCAGATAGAAAGGACTCTTCGAGCCGAAACCGCTACGTAAAGGAACCTCGCCCACCGGACAACCGCCACTGCGAAGCAACTCCTTGGCATATTCCACACGGTAGCGGTTCAGCAACTCCTTCAGGTGACAGCCGAAGTAGCGGTTCACCGCATTGCTCAGATAAGTCTGGTTTGTTTCGAGCATCACACTCAGTTTCTTTAACGAAAGAGAGGAATCCAGGAACACACGGCGCACCTCAAGCTGATACAAGATACCTTTATATATAAGGCTGTCTGCCGGACGGACATCCGACAGTGACGAGAACCGCGCCGTCCACTCGCGGCCGGCGGCACGATAGAGCAATGCCTTCTGCCTTACAGAAGTGACGCGCGTACTTTTACGTCTCAGAAACAGGTATTCCATCTAAATTCGTTATTCGTTTTTATTGCCTTTTTATGCAGATCTCTTACTAAGAGATCGATTATTTCATCATAACAAACACATTATCAAATAATTGAATAAAGGAAAACAGTCATTATCGGAGGATCAACAAAAGATAAAAAACACTTTTTTTCACGATAACACACATTTTTTCCGCGAAAAGTGTACTAGTTATCAAAACTTTCCTTATTTTTGCACATGAAATGTCGATCTCTTAGTAAGAGATTTATATTTTTTTATCTTCC
>BLLV01000018.1 GCA_011959205.1 Bacteroidaceae bacterium | reverse complement strand
TGTAACAATATTTATTGTTGAGAAGAGGGAGGTTTATAATGCGTTTTGTCTGCATAAGGTACTGGTAACCGAATTGTCCAGACTTGGACGTGATACTTTACAAGTTTTGCAAGCTATAGAAATACTCAATCAAAATAGAGTTTCAGTATTCATTCAAAATTATAATATTGAAACGCTTACTCCAGAGGGAGAAATCAATCCTATGAGCCAGTTTCTTATCACGATACTTGCCGAAGTAGCACGAATGGAACGTAAGACCATTCGAGAACGTGTTGCAAGTGGTTACCAGAACTTTCGTAACAATGGCGGTAAGGTAGGACGAAAAGTAGGATATAGTAAAAGCAATGAAACCATGAAAGAAGAATATGCAGAAGAAATTAGACTGCTTAAAAGAGGTTATTCACTCCGAAATACAGCTAAATTAACGGGTACGAGTGTAAATACTCTTCGTAAATTAACTACTTTAATGTAAATTAACTTAATGGAGTGGTAAAATAGCTTACAAGTCGTATATTTGCATAAAGGACAGGCAAATCCACCACGAAAAAAACTTCAAATTCAATCTTATTGTAACAAGTTAGGAACAGGAAGCACATTCATGCACATGCACTTCCCTGTTTTGTGGATTTTTGCATGAATGTGTAAGAATAAGTTGTGCAATGGCATGGCAAATAATCCTTTATAATAAATGTTTAACGAGGATGAATTGAATGATTATGATAAGAAATTTCAAGCAATAGGTGTTTGGGACAAGGAAGAACAAAAAAAGATACTGGAGTTTTTCTATACATTAGGTGTTATTACGTTTAACCTTTAATTTATTGATTTATGAGTAAGAAAAAGAGCAAGGAGAAAATAATAGAGTATTCCAAATTGGAACATAAAGTTGCTGCTGTCTGGACACGAGTTTCAACAGGAAAGCAAGCAGACAACAACGGTAGTCTGGAGTCTCAAAAAAGAATTTGTGATGAATATGCAGCCTGTAAAGGTATTCGTATAAAAGAATACTTTGGAGATACTAATGAGAGTGCACAGACTGAGGGAAAACTATATCGTGATATGATTGAAAAAGTGGCTAAAGATAAGGAGATTAATGTAATATTAGTTGCTTCTTATGACCGCTTTAGTCGTACAGGTCCAGAAGGTATAATGACAAAGGTATATTTAAAAGCAAAAGGCATTTATGTCGTTTCAGCAACGCAAGCAACCGACCCAGATAGTGCGGCTGGTACATTCATGGAGAATATAATTTTTCTTTTTAATCAATTTGAAAATAGTTTAAGGAGGGATAAAGCTGTTATTGGCATGACTGATTGTCTAAGAAAGGGTAATTGGTTTTCCAAACCGCCATTAGGGTATAATAAAGTAAAGGTTGAAAAAGACCATATTCTTACAGTAAATGAAACGGGCAGAATATTGCGTAATGCTTTTATCTGGAAAGCTACAGAGGGGATTGGGGATATAGAAATAGTTCAGCGGTTAAAGGAATTAGGGTTATCTATTGACCGAAAACATTTGAATAAAATTCTGCATAATCCATTTTACTGTGGGTATATACAGCATAGTTTGTTGGGTGATGAAATTATAAAAGGTAATCAAGAGATATTAATTGATGAGGCTACCTTTAATAAAGTGAATGGCATATCTAATACTGGATATGAACATAAAAAAATAACAGAGCCATTTCCATTGAAAAGGCATATCATCTGTTCAGACTGTGGTGGCTATTTAACTGGATACACAGTGAAAGCACGTGGGAAGGATTATTATAAATGCAATAAGAAAGGATGCAAGAGTAATCACAGTACAGAAAAGTTGCATCAGAAATATATCAATCTTTTGAATGAATATAATATACCAGATGAATATATTCCGATACTCACAGACGTTTTAAGAAAGGTTTTTGAAGAATACAACCAAAATAAAGGTGAAACAAAGAAAGTCCTTTTAAAACGAAAAACAGAGTGTGAAAATCAAATTAATGCAGTCAAAGTAAGGTTGGGTTTAGGGGAAATCAATAATGAAATATATACGGCTACTATGGGCGAATTAAATTCAAGATTAGCAGAGGTCAAAAGAGGTCTTGAAGATGCAGGGAAAAATTTATCGAACATGATGAAATATATCAATCAAACGATTGAAATATCTTGTAAATTAGGTAGTTTATGGAATGATAGCAACTTTGTGGATAGGCAAAAAGTACAGAATTTAGTCTTTCCAAGTGGAATTTACTTCGATAAGGAAAAAGATGATTATCGAACAGAAAATGAGAATGAAGTATTTAAGATTTTCCGCAGATTTACAGAGACTTACAAGGATGAAAAAGAAAAAGCGACAACCGATTTTGCTCGTTTGTCGCCTTCTGTCGGAATGAGGCGACTCGAACGCCCGACCCCTACGTCCCGAACGTAGTGCGCTACCAACTGCGCTACATTCCGTTTCCGTTTTACGGGTGCAAAGGTAAAGCATTTTTTTGAAATCAAAAAGAATTTCGCAGAAAAATTGCAAAAAATTTGTAGAATCAAAAAATATGCCTACCTTTGCAACCGCAAACAAGAAACAAATGCTTTTGATGGATGTTTCATTGTAAAGTGAAAAATTATACTGATAAGCATTACGGTGCCATAGCTCAGTTGGTAGAGCAAAGGACTGAAAATCCTTGTGTCCCCGGTT
>BLLV01000017.1 GCA_011959205.1 Bacteroidaceae bacterium | reverse complement strand
TTTTGCACATGAAATGTCGATCTCTTAGTAAGAGATTTATATTTTTTTATCTTCCAAGCATACAATAACTCTTTGGTTTTCAATCACTCAACAGCTCTATTCCCTTCCACCTTAATATATAATAGAATAAATACATGGAAGAAAGATTGAAAGGAAATATTTTACAATTCATATTCTTCCCGAATACGAGAGCCTTATGTGACCTATCAATTCATCCTTATGCCAAACTGAAATTGCTCATTAATGGAGCATTTTTTGAAGGGTGTAGCTCAATTAATGAGCAATTTCAGTATATTTGTTGTTATTAAACAGAAAAAACAACATTCTTGAGAACCAGACATCACATATTTTCCCAATTGCATGCCGGCAAAAGTGTCCTTTGTTCATGCTGCATGGCACTGATAATGTGCCTGTTTACCGCCTGTGACAGTAAACAGCCCGCTTCCGGAAAACCGACCCTGACTGTCACCTTGGAACCTTTGCGCTATTTCACAGAAACCATTGCGGGCGATAAATTCAAGGTAACCAGCATGGTTCCGAAAGGAAGCAGCCCCGAAACCTACGACCCTACTCCCCAACAGCTGGTCAATCTGGATAAAAGCACCGCCTATCTGCGCATCGGCCATATCGGTTTCGAACAAGCCTGGATGGACAAGCTGACCACGAACGCCCCTCATCTAAAAGTATTCGATACCTCAAAAGGGATAGACCCCATCTATGAAACAGGGCACAGCCACGGCGACCACCATCACAAAGGGGGGATAGAACCGCATATATGGAATTCCGCACGCAATGCCTCAGTTATAGCCCGTAACATCTACGCCGCCCTGAGCGAGCTGGACAGTGCGAACGAACCTTATTACAAACATCGCTTGGACAGCCTGCAACAAATTATCGCACAGACAGATACGGAAGTCCGTAACCGGTTACAGAATGCCGGAACCACTTTCCTGATCTATCATCCGGCACTCAGTTATTTTGCCCGGGACTACGGATTAAAGCAAATCAGCATAGAGGAAGGAGGAAAGGAACCCTCGCCCGCCCACCTGAAAGAACTGATAGAAACCTGCCGCCGCAACAACGCCCGGGTTATCTTTGTACAGCAAGAATTCGATACCCGCAATGCCCGGCTGATAGCAGATGAACTGGGAATTACCGTTGTTCCCATTAATCCGCTAAGTTACGAATGGCGGGAAGAGATGATCAATGTGGCCAATGCACTTGCCAAATAACAGAACCTTATGACGAATCCCATTATACAACTTACAGATATTTCCGCTTCTTACGATGAGAAGACAGTGCTGAGCCACGTCAATCTCACGGTATACGAACGTGACTTCCTGGGTGTAATCGGCCCCAACGGTGGCGGAAAAACCACACTGATCAAGATCATACTAGGGCTGCTGAAGCCCGCTTCGGGCACGGTCCGTTTCTATAAGAACGAAAAAGAAGTACCCGAAATAGCCATGGGATATTTACCACAATACAACAGCATTGACAAGAAATTCCCCATCTCCGTATATGAGGTGGTATTATCGGGGCTCAACAAACAGAAGTCCCTGTTCCACCGTTATACTTCCGGACAACACGAACTGGTAAACCGGATTATTGCCCGTATGGGACTGGAAGGTTTGGAAAGCCGTGCCATCGGCGAACTGAGCGGAGGACAACTGCAACGCGCGCTCTTGGGACGCGCCTTGGTCTCAAACCCTGAAGTTGTCATTCTGGACGAACCCAATACCTACATTGACAAGCGGTTTGAGGCCAAACTCTACTCCCTGCTGGAAGAAATCAACCGGGAACGGGCCATCATTCTGGTAAGCCATGACATAGGCACTGTGCTGCAAAATGTGAAAACCATAGCGTGCGTCAACGAAACGCTGGATTATCATCCCGATACAGAAGTACCCACCGAATGGCTGGAAGAGCATTTCGGATGCCCCATCGAACTGTTAGGGCATGGAAATTTCCCTCACCGCATCTTGAAATGCCATCATCACGACGAATAAATCCCATCTTCGTACCTATCTTTTTTTATATGGCAGGTTAAGCCTTCTTTTCCATATCCTTAAGGCTTTTCTTGCGGTTGGTTAGTACGTCCGCCCATCGTGCGACGTACGTCTTCCCACGGTGCGATGTACATCTTACTATAGCAGGACGTACATCGCACCGTGGGAAGACGTACTAACCAACCGCAAAAAAGGCCTTAGGTATCCGTAAGAAACAACTTAACCACAGAATAGAAATCGCTTAAACAGCCTCCTGCTTCAAGAAACCGAATCATTATTCATGACAGATCCCCGCTATCGGATAACCTTTCAAGGCATCAGAACCCCACAAAAGGAGTGAAAAAAACATTTCACTTCATCCCCGAAGGATAACACTAAATAACAGACCATTGTACCCCTATTCCAACTTTCTTTCGTATCTTTGCGCCCATTGAACGTTAACGAAACAATAACATATTCATGAAACAGTACAAATTAGTCAACAACCTGGTAGGTTGGTTAGCTTTTGCCATTGCAGCTTATACATACTGCATGACTATAGAACCGACAGCCAGTTTCTGGGATTGCCCGGAGTTCATCACCACCGGCTATAAACTAGAAGTAGGCCATCCGCCCGGCGCACCCTTCTTTATGCTCACCGCCAACTTATTCAGCCAGTTTACAAGCGACCCCAGCCAAGTAGCCCGGATGGTCAACACCATGAGCGCCCTGATGAGTGCGGCTTGTATCTTATTCCTCTTCTGGAGTATCACCCATCTGGTGAAAAAACTGATATGCCCCGATGACAAGGAAATGACCCCGGGCAAACTCATTACCATCATGGGGTCAGGACTGGTGGGTGCTTTGGCTTATACATGGAGCGACACCTTCTGGTTCAGTGCCGTAGAAGGCGAGGTATACGCTTACTCCAGCCTCTTCACCGCAGTCGTATTCTGGTTGATCTTAAAATGGGAATCTGTTGCCAACGAGCCTCACAGCGACCGCTGGCTGGTTCTGATTGCTTATCTGACCGGCCTTTCCATCGGTGTGCACTTGCTGAACTTATTGTGTATTCCGGCCATCGTATTAGTATACTATTATAAAAAGAATCCCGATGCCAACCTCAAAGGCAGCCTGTTGGCACTGGCAGGTTCCATGGTACTGGTTGCGGCCGTGTTATACGGTATCGTACCGGGAGTGGTAAAAGTAGGAGGATGGTTCGAACTGCTGTTTGTCAACAGTTTCGGGATGCCTTTCAACAGCGGTCTGATAGTCTACATCGTTCTGCTCGCCGCATCCATTATCTGGGGCGTTTACGAAAGCTATATGGAAAAGAGCCGCAAACGCATGAACATCTCCTTTCTGATCACCATTGCCATGCTGGGCATCCC
Source organism: Bacteroidaceae bacterium (assembly GCA_011959205.1). Taxonomy (GTDB): domain Bacteria; phylum Bacteroidota; class Bacteroidia; order Bacteroidales; family Bacteroidaceae; genus Phocaeicola. Next base: position 41,600 of record BLLV01000017.1, on the reverse strand, counting down.
TTTCTATGGTTACGGATGGAGCAGCGCCCTGACAGGTATGGTGATATTGGGAGTTTTGGGCGTCTATCTGTTTGCCGAACTGAATAAAAAATATCAAGTCAGCGCACGTACCTTGAACACCTCTTTGCTATGTATCATGATGATCATGGTAGGATACTCGTCCTACGCCATTATCGTGATCCGCTCCACCGCCAATACACCGATGGACCAGAACTCTCCGGAGGATATTTTCACGTTGGGCGAATACTTGGGGCGTGAGCAATATGGTACCCGTCCTTTGTTCTACGGACAAACATACGCCTCTAAACCGGCACTGAAGGAAGTGGACGGAGGATGTGTATACGATGTAACGGAAGGCGCTCCCGTTTATCAACGCAAGGAAAAAGCAACTCCCGATGAAAAAGACAGCTACGAAGTGGTACGCCACAAAACCGAATACAAGTATGCGCAGAACATACTTTTCCCACGTATGTACAGCGATGCACACGCACAAGCATACGAAGATTGGGTAGGCGGCATAACCGGTGTACAAGTGCCTTACGATCAGTGCGGCCAGCTGATGATGGTAAAAATACCCACCCAATGGGATAACATCAGGTTCTTCTTTATCTACCAGCTGAACTACATGTACTGGAGATACTTCATGTGGAACTTTGCCGGACGTCAGAATGACATACAGGGACAAGGTGAAATAGAGCATGGCAACTGGATTACCGGAATACCGTTTGTGGACAAGTTCCTGGTAGGCGACCAAAGCCTGCTCCCCTCCGACCTGAAAAACAACAAAGGACACAATGTATTCTATTGCCTGCCGCTGATTCTGGGACTTATCGGCCTGTTCTGGCAGGCTTACAAGGTAAGACGCATCACGGCTCCGAACGGGGAAGAGATAGAAGAACCAGTAGGTATCCAGCAATTCTGGATTGTATTCTTCCTGTTCTTCATGACCGGCCTGGCCATCGTGCTCTATTTGAACCAAACGCCGCTGCAACCCCGCGAACGTGACTATGCGTACGCAGGTTCATTCTATGCATTTGCCATCTGGATAGGCATGGGTGTGGCAGGTATTGCCCAATGGTTGCAAGGCAAGCTGGGCGAGAAACCGGCTTCCGTCATTGCAACCGTAGCCTGCCTGTTTGTACCCATCCAAATGGTGAGCCAGACCTGGGACGACCACGACCGAAGCAACCGTTATGTGGCACGCGACTTCGGACAAAACTACCTGAGCACCGTGCAGGAAGAGGGTAACCCGATTATCTTTACCAATGGTGACAACGATACTTTCCCCTTGTGGTACAACCAGGAAACGGAAGGTTTCCGCACCGATGTGCGTGTATGTAACCTGAGTTACCTGCAAACCGACTGGTACATTGACCAAATGAAGCGTCAGGCATACGACTCTCCGGCAGTGCCTATCGAATGGAGCCGTCTGGAATATGTACAGGGGCATAATGAAGGGGTGGCCGTACGTCCGGAAGTGATGGAAAGCATCAATAACTTCTACAAGCAGAACCCGGAAGAAGCCGCCAAGGAATTCGGAGACAACCCGTATGAATTGAAAAATATCCTGAAATACTGGGTACGCTCGCCCAAAGAGGGTTTACAGCTGATACCGACGGACAGCATCGTCATCAAGCTGGACAAGGAGGCAGTGAAACGCTCGGGCATGATGATTCCCGACTCCCTGCATGGCGAAATCCCCGATTACATGAGCATCTCTCTGAAAGGCAAACGTATGCTGTACAAGAGCGAGCTGATGATGCTTGAGATGCTGGCAAATACCAACTGGGAACGTCCGTTGTACATGGCTATCACAGTGGGCAGCGACAACCATCTGAACTTAGGCAACAACTTCATGCAGGAAGGCCTTGCCTACCGCATCACCCCGTTCAACACCACCCAACTGAACGCACGCATCGACAGCGAGAAAATGTATGACAACCTGATGCACAAGTTCAAATTCGGTGGTATCAACCATCCGGACGTCTACATTGACGAAACAGTAATGCGTATGTGCCAAACCCACCGGCGCATGTTTATACAGCTGGCCACCCAGTTGATCAAAGAAGGCAAGAAAGACAAGGCATTGAAAACCCTTGACTATTGTTCGGAAGTAATCCCAAGCACCAACGTGCCCCACGATTACATCATGAGCAGTTCAAAAGAGATGGCCGATGATTATCTGGCGTTAGGTGAAAAAGAAAAGGGAGAAGCCATTCTGAATGATTTGGCAAACAAATCGGTGGAATACATCACCTGGTACCTGAGTCTGGACGACCAACGTCTGCAAGGCTCATACGAAGACTGTCTGCGCCATTTCTATATTCTGGATGAGATCAACAAGAGCCTTGCCCGCACAAATGCTGCCGACGGTGTAGAAGGCGAGGTTGAACAACAGAAAAAATCAGATATGGCAAGCCACTATGCCAAGAAGTTTGAAGAACTCTATGAGATGTTCAATAAACGCGTAGGCGGCGGGGCAGCCAGAAAGTAAATAAAAGGTGTGGATTCACCGCAGAATCCACACCTTTATTTTTGTATAACCAACAAAGGCACACACATTCATGTTTATAGAACAACCCCCACTGATACTCCGCTGGCTCTATCCGCGCGCCTTCTGGCGAATGGACAAGCATGAAAAAGCGGTCTATCTGACTTTCGATGACGGGCCGATTCCCGAGATCACCCCGTGGGTACTCGATTTGTTAGACAAGTACCATATCAAGGCTACTTTCTTTTTGGTGGGCGACAATGTGCGCAAGCATCCCAAGGAATTCCAAATGATTGTAGAACGAGGCCATCGTTTGGGAAATCATACTTTTAACCATATCCGGGGATTCGAATACCGAAGCAAGAATTATCTGGCCAATACGGACAAAGCAAACGAACTGATCCATACCAACCTGTTCCGTCCGCCACATGGCCACATGCGCTGGATGCAGTACATGGTGCTGCGGCATAAGTATCAAATAGTGATGTGGGACTTGGTTACCCGTGACTATAGCAACAAACTGAATGGAAGGCAGGTGCTGAGGAAAGTAAAACATTACGTGCGGAATGGCTCCATCATTACGTTCCATGATTCCATCAAGGCAGAGAAAAACATGAAATATGCCTTGCCCCGGGCCATAGAATGGCTGTTGGAACAAGGCTATGAGTTCAAAGTATTTGATTGAAACAATCCGTTTTTATCTAAATCCTTTTATCTTTACCGTTTCTCCTTCTACGGCTTTCCTTACCAACAGGCTGTTATCCAATTCGACAGGGCTTTTTACCAGTTCCGGAATATTATACGAAAACATGAAACGGCGATAGAACCCACTTTCTTTCTGTGGAAGGAGAAAAGGTTTATAGGTATTTCCTGCACGATCCATATAAGCAATGTAAGGGCGCGTGTACAACCCGTCTCCGCGGCGGCTGCTGAACACAACCCAACGGCTGTTGCTGCTCCAACTGTGATAACTTTCCACACTGCGGCTGTTCCATTCAGCTACTTCCTTTGCCATCCGTGTTTGCAAATCAATCATCCATAAGTCGGCTTCCTGATGCCAGATAGAAAAATTACCGTAATCAGACAAGGTCATCAACAAAAACCGGCCGTCCGGTGAAACCCGGGGAAAAGAAACACTTTTTCCATTCGCATCGGCATGAAAGAGCGTGTCTACCCGGGATCCGAATGTGCGATGTGCGGCATCAAAATCAATGCTGCACAAATGGTATCTTACTTTCTCGTAATCCATTGGCATATTCTGTTGTGAGGCACTGCAAAAATACAATTTCGTACCGTCAGCAGAAAACGCCGGAAAGGTTTCCATGCTTTCCTTACTAAACAACGCCGGTGTGGTAAGCAACTCATTCCGTTGTATATCATATACCACTACATCCGAAGCATAGTCAACGACTTCTATCCTATTGCTGTGATGCACATGAAATAATTGCCTCGTATCATTGACCGAATAAGCAATGAACTGTCCTTCCGGATGCCAGTAGGGATAGACGAGCGAAGATATAGTTTGATCTGTTTTCGTATCCAGTTTGGTCATTTTTCCATGATCAATCAACAAAGTCCCGGCATGTTTGGCCCTCATGTGAAGCATCATCCTGTCCGGACTCTGGTTACAAAAAGAATGACAATTGATGCAATTGTAATCCGTCCTCCGGTTAGCCAGAATCTCAGTCTCTTCAAAAGTTTCCAAATTGCGCTGGTAAATACCCATCTCATGCCATTTCTCATACCCGGGCGGAATAAGACGATATACCAGATAAGGATCGATGGGCTCTTCGGCCACAGTAATGGTAAACGGCTGATAAGCCGCCCATCCTTTTTCCGTCTTCACACAATGCTCTATCTGTATCTCCTTTCCCCGGGCAAAAGAGATCAATTCTTTCCATTCTTTCTGTCCGGGAATAAACGCTCCCCCCTTTTCCATGGCAATCAGGCTATGCTTGCCATGCGTCAGAATAATAGCCGATGAAGAAACAGAATCCGGCAACACAAAATTAAGAGGAGCTATATTAGGCGGAACAACCACACCTGCATATTCCTTTGCGAGAGGCGACTCTTCCTGCCAGCGCACGTTCACTTGTACCTTCGAGGTACATGCACTTAAAACAATAGCTATAAGACAATAACACACTAAATATTTCATTCGCTATTTCCTTTTAAATAAACATATAATAATACCAAAACGTATATCCATACTCCCTCTTCATTTGCCGTTTCTTTCCCGGATACCCCCTCAGACCTTGCAACTGCTTCACATAGCGAACATATAAATCCTTTACTTGGGAAGTCACCCGATAATGTTCCCATTTCTCCGTTTCCTCAGGATAAGCGGCAATCACTCCCTGCTGAAAAGCAAGAGGAAGCGTTTCCAATGCCTCAGTGCCATAATAAGTTTCAAGAAAATGACGGTATCCTTGCAAATCCTTAGCCAACAGATAGGAAAGCCCCAAGTAGGCAACCACCTTTTTATTAGACGGATCAGCTTGCAATACATCTTCCAGTTCCCGGTTCCACCCATGCGACATAACAAACCGATTATGTTTACTCAACCCCCTTCTTTTCTCTCCCAACTCCTCATCGGCTTCCACCGCCTGGGGATTATGAAGAAACATCCGATAATGTTGCGCCCATTTTTTATAAAACAACGTTTTCTCCAGAAGTGCCAGATATTTTTCTGCCACCATATCATGTCCCAGTATCAGATTCGTCTTGACCAATCTCATTAAGGTCTGTACACCACACATACGTGGCAACGCCGTTTGCGCCTCAAAGGCATACCGCTGCGAATCGGCTATTCCTCCTATCGTGTATTGCACATCACTCATCAGCATATATACGGAAGCAGTGCTATTGGCCTCCACGAGCAAGGACTTAATCCCCCGAGGAGAGAAATGAAACGCATAGTCTCCCAAATGCCCGGTCTGCGCCAATGCCATGTTGGCATAGTTCATATAAAGCTGGTTGGTAATGGGCTGGCGAGAAGATAAAAAGTCCAGCATGTCCTTCCACTCTTCTCTAAAAGAATAATGGTTCAGTTGCCACAATGTCTGGTTAGAAGTGTTCCGAAACAAGGACTCATAACGCAAGAAAATTCCGAAAACAAGCCCCCACAAGCAAGAGATAACGATTCCGCGAGTGACAGGCTTCCATGAAGCGCCCCAATGAGGGAAAAAGCCTACTACAACAAGGAGAAATATCGGAAAGCCCCATGAGATCCAATGAATTACCGGAAAATCAACCAAAGGCCGGTAATAAAAAGCAGGAGAAATAAAAAGCTCCAGCTTGTTTATACATCCCAACCAATTCCCGAGAACCAATACCATGCCCAAAGCCAATAAAGAAACAGCCGGCATATATTTCTGCCTGGAGGCAAAGAAAAATAACAAAGAACCATACACCACATACATCACAACGATGGAACCAAACAGCCATGCCACACAAGGTATCCCTCCAATAAACACCGCCCAACGATATGATAAATGCTTTATGTACGAAATGGCATACAAGCACAATAATGCCGCCAGCATGGCTATACTGCCCGATTCATAGAAATTAAAATCGTACTGAGTAAAAAGTTGAGCAACAACAACACCGGAAGCTCCGGAATGGATAAGCACAGACGAAGCTCCTGTACGTTTCAACAGCAACACCGTCACAGGCCATAACAACAAGACAGGAAGCAGAAAGATAAGACTTCCCACATAGGGCACTGCCAGAAACTGTGTCAGCCATAGGCACAGCACTTCAGCCAGCCCACCCGGCATTGCCCATACACTCATCCAAGTATCTGCATCTGCCACAAACAAGTTCTCGTGTTCCAATTCACATAACTGATAGGGAATATTATGTACTACATATCCATATAAGAGAAAGGAAAGCAGAATGCCCAATCCCCAGTTCAGTAAACGATATTTCAAATTATCCGCCCTCTGAATTTCCATAATTTATATTCTTTAAAAAGAGGAGTTTGGCATAAAGCTTCCTGCCAAACTCCTTCTCACATTATCCGATCTGCATCCATCCGAACGGCATACAGATGATGTTTTATTTTACAGTAACCGACAACGGATTACGTACCTTTTGAGCATATTCTTCCAAATAGCTGTTCCAATCGGCCTCAGTTTCGAAACCATACTTGCTCCATCCTGATCCCCAATAATAAGTATACTCGGAATCCGGTTCATAATCACTGACTGCCATCACATGACCTAAAGCACCGGCACGTTCTTTTCGTTCCTTTTCAGAGAACAATTGGGTAAATGCTCCCGTAATATGAGCCGGGAATACAGCACCCACATAAATCACCCCATTATTATTGGCAGCATTCTCTGTAGAATCAGCATAAGCAATGTAACCCGCCTTTGCGTCAAAACTATATCCCATAGGATTCTGCTTGTGCAACACAATGCCGGTTACCACAGGAGTTGTTTCCTGCAAATTGTCAAACGAAACCATGGTCTTGTTCAACTGCGAACCCTTATCTAAAGAAATGACACGTGTCTCAACCACACTGGAATCTCCTTTGACTACCAAAGGATTATAAACAAGTTTAGTAGTAAACCGAAGGGGACCGTTATCCAATATCTCGCATTCCTTGTAACAATACGGATAGACAATGGTACTATCAGGAAACAGGGCAGCAGTTCCACCTCCCAGAGTAGGCCCTACCGCATAACAGTCCATTCCATTTCCATGATCTACATGATAGGAAATGTGCCGGTTCAATTCGCCGTCATAACGGTCTTCCACCACCGGTTCGGGCACACTCTTAGTCCAAATGTCATAGCCAAAGGCACGTTCGCCCTTTCGTTGCAATGCCGGACCGTATGCACGGTAAGCAGCCCGATCGTTTTCCCACGCCACATCATCCAGGCGTTCGGGGTACTGACGTCCACAAGCCACCACATCTACCGGTTGCGGAGTTCCTTCTACAATAGTATAAGTAGCCGAAGCTTCCCCTTTTACGGAAGCAGGAAAGATAAGCATGCCATCGTATGTGATCTGATAAGGTACTTCAAGGCCGTTCTCGTCCCATACGATAACTTGCGCTGTATCGGGCAATTGCAGTTTACCTGTTATTTCAGCCATAGAAATTTCCACCATTTCTCCATTTCTATCCATGGCAAGCGGGTTGGTTACAGTAACAATCACCGGCTCCTTCTGCGAACAGGAAAACATCAGCAACACCGTAACGACTCCTAAAAAGATTTTTTTCATACTATTTATTTTTTGAATGAGCAAAAATACAAAGAATCTGCCAGTATCACCAAAGACACAAGCAGATTCTTCCTATTTATACCTACTTATTATTTAGGTTGTTTACCAATGTAAGCCAAAATACCACCATCTACATAAAGAATATGACCATTCACTGCATTAGAAGCTTCAGATGCCAGGAATACGGCAGGACCAGTCAATTCCTGCGGATCCAACCAGCGGCCGGCCGGAGTCTTGGCGCAGATGAATGTATCAAACGGATGACGGCTTCCATCGGGCTGGATTTCGCGCAACGGAGCTGTCTGCGGAGTAGCGATATAGCCCGGGCCGATACCATTACACTGAATGTTGTATTCTCCGTATTCAGAACAGATGTTACGAGTCAACATCTTCAAACCACCTTTAGCGGCAGCGTATGCAGAAACGGTTTCACGACCCAACTCAGACATCATAGAGCAGATATTGATGATTTTACCGTGGCCTTTTTCCATCATCGCAGGCAAAACAGCTTTAGAAACAATGAACGGCGCATTCAGGTCAATATCAATCACACGACGGAAATCGGCAGCTTCCATTTCGTGCATCGGAACACGGCGGATAATACCGGCATTGTTTACCAGGATATCGATGGTACCTACTTCTTTTGCAATAGTGGCAACCATAGCCTGTACGGCAGGTTCGTCAGTCACATCGCATACATATCCGTGTGCCTTGATTCCTTTTTCAGCGTAAGAAGCCAGACCCTTATCTACCAATTCTTGGTTGATGTCGTTGAAACAGATGGTTGCACCTTGTTCTGCAAAAGCAGACGCAATAGCAAAACCGATACCATAAGAAGCGCCTGTTACAAGAGCTACTTTACCTTCCAAAGAAAAATTCAAATACTGATTCATGATAGTTCTATTATTAAATTAATGAAGTTATATGATTTATTTCAAATCTGTAATTAATGAGAAGTCCTGGTCACTGTAATCCAGATTCTCTCCGCCCATACCCCAGATAAAAGTATAATTGTGTGTTGCCGCCGCACTATGGATAGACCATTCGGGAGACAAGACTGCCTGATCGCCTTTCATCCATAGATGACGGGTTTCATCCACCTCTCCCATAAAATGGCAAACAGCATGTTCATCGGGCACTTCGAAATAGAAGTAAGCTTCCATACGACGGCTGTGTACGTGCGCCGGCATGGTATTCCACACACTTCCCGGTTTCAGTTCGGTCATTCCCATCTGCAACTGGCAGGTAGGCAACACCTGGCTTACCAGCATCTTGTTGATGCAGCGATGGTTGGAACCTTCCAGTGAACCCATTTCAGCAACGATGGCATCTGCTTTAGTCACTTTTTTATCGGGATAGTTACGATGAGCGGTAACTGAGTTAAAATAGAATTTGGCAGGGGTTCCGGCATCTTTACTTTCAAAAGTCACTTCCCGGTCTCCCGAACCCAGATAAAGCGCTTCTTTATAATCCAGTTCGAACACGGCATTTCCGGCTTTGACCACACCGGGGCCCCCCACATTGAAGATTCCCATTTCACGGCGGGTAAGGAAATAAGGCGCTTTCAACGGATCAATAGCCGCCAGCTTCAATACCTCCCCTACGGGTCTGGCTCCTCCTACAATCATGCGGTCGTACATGGAATAAACCATATTCACCTCATTGTCCGAAAATACTTTTTCTATTAAGAAATCCCGTCGTATCCTTTGGGTGCCATAGCTTTTGGCATCTTCGGGATGCGCGGCATAACGGATTTCATAATTTGTCTTCATAAGCAGCTATTTTATGTTTTTATAGTATTCCGAATTATTTCGACTTGGGCAAAGTTACGAAACAATCTTGTTTCGATGCTGCAAAAATCGTTCAGAATAGGTATAAATTTTGTCCTATTATATGCAAAATCTGCTACTTAATACGTTTCAGAACACTCAAAAACTCAAAATCAACGAGATAAAATATCACAAAACTTATCTTGGAACGCACGCGCCCGGCTTAATTTCAGTACGTTCTGATTAATGATAACAAAAGCCAGTTGATGTCCGTCAGCAGCTTTTACATAGCCTGCCAGCGAGCTGACTCCGGTTACAGAACCTGTTTTTGCATGCACATTTCCCTGGGCCTTGGTCTGCTTCATCCGGTTTTGTAAAGTACCGTCCACTCCGGCTATGGGCAGGGATTCATAGAAAGGAAGAAAAATCTCCCGATGATAATAGGCATACTTCAAATACTCCAATAACAAACGTGGAGAGATATAATTATAAACAGAAACACCGCTGCCGTCCGCTATCTTGTAGTTCTCCGGATTAAATCCTAAAGCTGTTTTCATAAAAGCATGAATGGCATCGGTTCCATCTTCTCCCGTCACCCGTTTATGCATCGAACGTCTGGCAGCCAAATGATAAAACATCGATTCGGCACACAGGTTATCACTTTTCTTCAACGCTCTTTCCAACACTTCCTTCAAGGGTCTTCGGATGGTATAAAGCGTAACTATGCTGTCGGCCGATGCAGGGCAATCGGCATACGTGCAGGTTCGCGCTTCAATTCCTTTGCTGCGCAAACGACTGACAAAGGTATGAAAGAAAAAATCTTTGGAAGTGTATACATTCACCTTCTCGGTATGGGGATAAGAAACATTTCCGGAAACGGTAATGATGTTGCCATTGCTAAGCCAGTTACGGGTGATTTTCAGCTTTCCGGCTTGCGGGTTACGGCTCACCCCTTGATTATGAACCTGATAATAATCGGAAGCCGGCGTACAAACAACTTGGGGCAACGAGTCCTTCTGAGCAGGAGATACCGATACATCCACGCAGCCCCTATTCAACATGAGGGGGGAAAGATAGGGCTGGAAGGAATAAGGAGTATCGTCCCAACACCATCCGGCTCCCCAGTAAACCGAGTCCGTCATGGAGACATCCGCCGCAAGGGTGTCTGTCACATAGCGGATGCCTTGACTTGCCAATGCATCTACCACACGGTCCAGATCCTCGTCCATAAATTCCGGATCAAAACCGCCTATCAGATACAGGCTGCCTTTCAGCGTATCATTTTCTATCTTTCCGCGATAACGAAGACCGGTATCCATGGTATAATCCGCTCCCAGTTGCGCCAAGGCGGTAACCGAAGTGATTATTTTCTCAACAGAGGCAGGGCGGTATAGTTTCTCGTCCTGATAACGGTAAACGGACTTTCCGGTGGTCAGATCGAATACGGCAATACCTACTTCGGATGTTTTCAGAACTTCTTCATGCAGTAAAGCGTCCAGCCGCTGAGACAGCGGCTGGGCGTTTATGAAGTGAATAGATAAAATCAGTAAAAAGAAAAATAAAACTCGTTTCATTATAATTCCCTGAATATTTCGCCCACAGTAGGATGAGGGAATACATATCGTTTCCAATCCTCTATGGTTTTACCATCCTCAATAGCCATACCTGCCAATACAATCAACTCGGAAGCAGGATTACCCAGCATGTGCGCTCCCAATACGGTACCATCTTCGGCTGTCAAAACTTTGCAGACACCGTTCACTCCTTCGTTCTCGGCTACAAAGCGTCCGGAATAAGCCATCGGCAACTTAACAGCACGATAAGGAATACCTGCGGCCTGTAAGGCTTCCTCGCTCATACCCACCCCGGCAATCTCGGGATTTGTATAGACCACACCCGGTATGGCACAATAACTCATCGCATCTTCCTTACCTATTATATGATGGACAGCCACTTCCGCCTCACGCACGGCGGTATGTGCCAACAAAGAAACTCCGTTCAAATCACCGCATACATAGACACCGGAGACAGAAGATTGCAAATGTTCATCTACTTTGATGCATCTGCGTTCCGTCCATTCCAGGTTCAGGTTTTCCAGTCCGAAGCCTTTGGTCACCGGACGACGGCCTACACTCATCAACAATCTGTCGGCTGTAACTGTTCCTGTTCCATCCGCATTTTCGTATGACACAGTAATGCCGGTCTCCCCTTTGGACACCCCTACCACCTTGGTACTGAGCAGGAACTTAATTCCTTTCTTGGCATATTCAGCCCGAAGCATGGCCGACAACTCTTTATCCATGCCGCCCAGGATCTCGTCCAACATCTCGACAACCGTCACCTGTACTCCCAAACTGGTGAAGAAAGAAGCAAATTCCATACCGATCACCCCACCGCCGACAATAGTCAATGAAGCAGGTACTTCTTTATTATCCAGTGCATCACGGTGCGTCCAGTAATCCACATTTTCCACTCCCGGAATAGGAGGAATAAATGTTTCACTGCCGGTACACAGCAGCAAATTCTCACATTCGTAGGTCTCCCCACCGCATTGAATGGTATTCTTATCTACAATCGTGGCTTCTCCCGTTACTATATGTACCTGATGCGCAGTCAGTTTTGCCTTGATTCCCAATACCAGTTTACGAACCACCTTTGATTTACGCGCCACAATCTTTCCTAAATCGAAAGAAGCTTCGGGTACATTCACCGCATACTTTGAGGCATGTTTTGCATAATCATATACTTTAGCCGAATAAAGCAGGGTCTTGGTAGGGATACATCCCTCGTTCAGGCAGACACCTCCCAGACTTCTTTTTTCGAACAATACAACACTCAGTCCTGCCTTTCCGGCAGCTTCGGCAGCAGTATACCCTGCAGGGCCTCCACCGATAATTGCAATTTGATATTTCATGGTATTTATTTTGGGTTAATTGTTTTTTATCTGTTCAAAACCTTCAACAGAGAGGTTTGGATCTATTTTTCTCAATGCTTCTACAAATTCCAAAGGCTTATCAGGGTTAATCATCACAAAACCTTGGGCGTGCTCTATTTTCACCTTTTGCATTCCCATTGCATGCGGATTATATGATACTTTACGGATTCCGTCTACACATATTCTGTTCCCCCATCCCGGTTTGATTTCCAACACACCATTGTCTTTTACAATATAAATGGTTTTCGATTGCGAATAAAACATTAACACAGGAACAATAATTCCCCCAAGTGCCGAAAAAGCCCAACTTTTCCCCAGACACACATTCAGGAAAATAATCAGAACAATCAGACCGACTATAATAATCCACCCGTTACGGGTTCTTTTTGTTTTAAATACTTGTTCCATAATTTATTCCTCCTCTATTCTATGTTCCAGCCGTTTCACCAACGCATGGATAAACTCTTCCGGCTTTACAGGAACCAATGACAATAAATTTTTCTTCTCATAATGTATCAATACATATTTCGAAGGCATAATCCCACCGAATCCGGGACTTCGTTTCAGCTCCACATCCGTAATGTCAGTCAAGGGAATGGTCTTCCCTTTATAGAAACGGCCATAATACACCACCAGTTTTCCATCTGCAGTCAGCGTATAAGTAGAATGGATAATACGTTCAATGGTAATGATCAGCCCCAATGCCACCACCAATCCTATCATTGCCTTCATACACCAGAAAGCAAATACCATGACAGCTGTCAGCAGTATCAGAAACAGATAAGTACCTCCCGCTATCTTCACATGAAAAATTCGATTCATCATCTTGTTGTAATTTGTCCGAAAGATAATAAATTTATCGTATATCACCCTCATTACAGTGAGGAATGAGGGAATTTTATTTAAAAATGCAGAAAGTCACACTTTTCATTCCATACTCTCATTACCTATTTCGTTTATTCTTCACTAAAAGCAATAAGAATGGAAATAAATAATAGGCTTTTAAAGAAACAGTACATTTGTGCCTATTATCTATTCTATAAAAGAATAACAATGATTTATCTGATAACATACGACTTGCGTTCTTCTGAAAAAGATTATGCTCCTTTATTTTCATATATAAAAAACAATGTGGGTATTGCAAAGCATACTGATGCTATCCCAGTCTATACATGCTGATGCCGACATTGAAAATGTGTTGTAGATGGTACTGAGCAGTTTGCAGTTATACGGAAACCTGATGAAACAGGCAATAAAGGAACAACCGACAAGGCGGATTATCCGCCTCATCCGTTTTTCCAAACGGCTGAGACACGACAATCCGCCTTGTTTATAAAATGGCTCATACCGCGCTGATGCCGGAATCCGGCTTCACGCGGTATGGAATCGGCTTATTCGGCCAGGATGGAAAGCTCGGCTCCCGAAGCGAAATCCTGTCCAGACTGTTCGCTCAACGCTGTGAAACGGATATACCGTCCTTTCACAACCCGGTTGAAAATCACCTTCTTTGCATCCCTGTTGTTGGCGAACGTGCCTTTCTGCACAGGTTCTCCCCAGTTTTTGCCATCCATACTCACATGGATGGTATAGTCTTTGATATTACCATTATTGCTATCTTGACGAGGCAAATAGGTAAACCCGGTTATATTTTTCACATCTCCGGCATCCAGATCCACCCAATGAGGGTATTTGGCTACCGTCACGGAATACATGCTGTGCCAGATGGTATTGGGATCATTGTCCACCAGATTCTTCGCGCTACCGCCATACACTTCTTCGCTGCTGGCATAAACCACCTCGGTCTGGATGGTTTCTATTTTGGGGAAAGTGACTGTGGACTTGATTGCCGGATTTTCCTTGAACCAAGCCGTTACCACTCCGCCGCCACGCAGATCGATGGGTTCAGTGTAGGGAATGGCCGCTTTGCTCTTTCCTACGGTGTAGAGTATGGCCGCATGCTTGTCAATGGAAGAAAGCTCCACCATACCCGCACGTGTACGGGTTACAGACAAAGGAATATCACCGGCGGCAGCTACCTGTGCGGCAGCCGTCAGATCCTGCGCTGCGGGACGGATGATGAAACCGGTATGGTTCTGTCCGGCAAATACGCGGTCGGGAACCAACGGGCCGCCCTGGCCACAACTGTTACCGCCCAAGCCTGTCACGGCAAGGTCAAGGTGCAGATAGGTATCGCCTGCCTCAGGCAATTGATAAGGATGACCCGCCAGAATCAGATCGTGTGCGGAATACTGCAATGCCGAAACGGACAAACGGCTGGTAGCGATGAACTGGGCTCCTTTGCCCGCCTTGTCGGTCAACGCGCACCAGCGCACGTCTTCGTGATTGCCCATATCCTGGGGTTTCGGGAAATTCGCGAACTGGGCGGCAACGGTCGATTCATACAATTCGATGAACTGTCCCACCTTGCGGTCGGCGTAATTCTCGACAGGCCCACGCCCGTAGTAGGTGAAGTTTCCATAACGTTGGGGCATTTTCATGACATAGCCCAGACGCGGCAGTACCAGACTGGGACGGTTGGAGGTTATGCTTGCCTGCAATTCGATGGAACCGTCGCGGTAAACCGTCCATACCTGGTTGGTGGTGAACTTGAAGTCATCCTCTCCAAACTTCCGGTCTGTCAGTTCCTGAATACTGTTCTTGCCACTGGAAGTGCCGCCCAATATTTTCGCCGCATTCGGAGCCTGTGACTCTACGGTATAGAACAACACCACAGAACCGTCCTTCCGTTCTATCAGTTTGGAAACAGTGGCACGGTGCTTCAAGTTATGCAACCCTGCTTCAAACCAAGTCTGGTAGAACCAGTTGTCATTGTTGGTAAATGCACGGAAAGCATCGAGACGCGGACCGTTTCCGTCGGCGATAATTGTTTCACCGCCATAGTTCAGGCTGTAAATGGTACCTTCCTCATTATCAAACCGGACTGTAAAGTTCCCGCCCTTGAGCGTCAAGAAACGCGGATCCGCTTGTTTTTCCACTGTTATTCCACCTGCTTCCGCAGCTACTTCGTTCATCGGTTTGAATCCGGTCGCCGCCTTTACAGGTAGCTGTTCTTCTGCCATGACATAGTTCTTTTGTGCCCACGGCCGGTCTTCCTTCAGCAAGAATTGAACCTTCACAAAGTATTCGGCATCAGCTTTCAGCTTGGCATAGTTATAGGGGACAGACACTTGCATACGGGTACGGGGGGCTATCTTTCCCGAATTCAGCAGACCGCTCTCCACCTCTTTCCCGTTCTCGTACAAAGCCCATTTCATGGCAAAGCCAGACAAATCCTTGAAATAATATTTATTGAAAATTTCATAGACTCCCTTTTCCGTGTCTATTGCCTTCACGCCGATGTGCTGATATACCTTTTTCACCTCATAATATTGCGGTTTAGGCTCCAAATCGCCAAATACAATGCCGTTCATCACGAATTGCCCGTCGTTGGGCGTATCGCCGAAATCGCCTCCGTAGGCAAGATAGCGTACACCGTCTTTGGTATAGTTATACATCGACTGGTCCACCCAGTCCCAGATAGCACCACCGCAGAAGAAGTTGGTCGACTCCATCGCTTCCCAATAATCAACCAGGTTGCCGCAGGCGTTCCCCATAGAATGAGCGTATTCCGAGATATGGAACGGGTACTTGATGTCGTATGTACCTTTCACTGCACCGCGTACCCATGAAATGGAAGGATACTGGTTGGAGCCCATGTCCACAATGTCGTTATTGCGCTCATACTGTACCGGGCGCGAAGTATCCACCTTCTTCAGCGCGTCATACGCCTCCACAAAGTTCTTGCCGGGACCCGCCTCATTACCCAGCGACCAGATAACGATGGAAGGATTATTGATGTTGGCATGTACCATTTCCAGCACACGCGCCACATGGGCGTCCCGCCATTCCACCGGATGAGACAGCGAGGCTTTCCCATAGTAATACTGGTGCGATTCAATATTGGCCTCGTCTTCCAGATAGATACCGTATTTGTTACACAGATAATACCAATAAGGATCATCGGGATAGTGCGAGTTACGCACATGGTTGATGTTGGCACGCTTCATCAGCATGATCTCATCCTCCATCATTTTGCGGGTGATGGCGTGCCCCAGTCCCGGGTTGCTTTCGTGGCGGTTCACACCTTTCAGTTTCACAGTCTTGCCGTTCACGTAGTAATAACGTCCGGCCAGTCCGAACTCGTCCTCCGATGCGGGAGTGTCTTTGATTTCCACTTCACGGAAACCCACGATGGTGGAAACCGTTTCGACAACGCGTCCTTTTTTGTCCTTCAGCTCGCCCACCAAGGTATAGCGGTAAGGCAGTTCAGCCGACCATTGATCCGGTTTTTTCACCTTCATCACCACTTCCGTGCCTTGCTCTTCACCGGCTTCGACCACGGCTACCGGAGCATAGGCTGTGACTCCCGCCACCGGCGTGTTCTCATCCGAATACAGTTTGTTGGCATACAGTGAATAGATCATGGAATAACCTTTGGCGGCTTTCTTTCCGAGGTTGCGGATGTCTGCATGGATTCTCAGTTCTCCGTCGGTATAGGTTTCATCCAGATCGGGAGTCGCTACCAGATCCCGTACATGCAGCCTAGGTACGGCTGTCAGGGCTACGGTGCGGTAGATGCCCGGCAGGCGGAACATATCCTGCGCTTCCAGGAAAGAGCCGTCCGAGCTGCGGTAAACTTCGGCAGCTACTATGTTCGTACCTTTCACCAGGTAGTCGGTTATATTGAAGCTGGCAGTGTTGCGCGAGTTTTTCGAGAAACCTACGTACCGGCCATTGATCCAGAGATAGAAGAATGAGTCCACGCCATCAAAATGGATGAATACTTCTTTTCCGTCCCAGTCTTCGGGAACGGTGAATTCACGGCGGTAAGAACCTACCTCGTTACGCGCCTTGAAAGTGGTCCAGTAAGCCGGGGGAGTACGCATGACCCCTCCGCGCCAGTCGTCCACCGCTACTTTGTGCTGGAAAATCACAGGTTGGTTTACATAGATGGGGGTTCCATACTTTTGTGTCCCGTCTTTTTGGATTCCATAGATATTCCAGTTGGACGGAACCGGAATGTTGTCCCATCCCGATACGTCGAACTCCGTTTGATAGAAATCTTTAGATCGTTCTTCGGGATTAGGAACCCAGTTGAATTTCCAGTCTCCGTTCAGAGACTGCCAGTACGCACTGTTTTCAGGCAACACCTTCCGGGCACTCTCCTTATCCTGGAAAGAGAAAAAATAAGCGTGAGGTTGTTCCTTGTTCAACGCCAGGTTCCCGGGTGACTCCCATTCATTTCCTTCAGGAGTTTGTACCGAGGCATAGTAAAAGCCTTTCAAAGGTTCTGCCTTTGCATGGCTCTGCATGGTAAAGCAGCATAATAATAAGCCGACGGCTAATCTTCGCATAATAGTTTATTGTTCTTAAGGTTAGAAATATTTTTCGAAAATACGATATTTATTCGGATTGCGGAGTGGAATGAAATGTTTTTTATAGTTTTTGCAATCAATTGCTCATCCACACGCCGGTTTCATCGGACAAAAAGAGATTGATCCGTAGTCCGGGAACGACTTTCACCGGAAAGCTCCTCCCTTTCATCTCTTCCACAGACGCCCGGAACTTAAAGTCCTGTTATAATAGCGAATGAGGTTACTATAAAACATATTTTTTCCCTCAGAAAAAAATAAGGAACAAAAAGCGGCTTGATAAAGTACAATGAACAAAGGTTTTCTTTACCTTTGCGGCATAAAGTATATGATCATGGTTAAAAAATTCGATTTCCTTGTTATCGGCTCAGGACTTGCCGGAATGAGTTTCGCACTGAAAGTGGCCCATAAAGGTAAAGTCGCCCTGATTTGTAAGGCAGGACTGGAAGAAGCCAACACCTATTTTGCCCAGGGAGGTATCTCAGCCGTTACCAACCTGAAAGTGGATAATTTTGAAAAGCACATTGAAGACACAATGATAGCGGGCGACTGGATAAACGATCCCGCAGCTGTGGGAAAAGTGGTGCGCGAAGCTCCCGCACAAATCCAGGAACTGGTGAAATGGGGAGTGGACTTCGACAAGAACGAAAATGGAGAATTCGACCTTCACAAGGAAGGAGGCCACTCGGAATTCCGTATCCTGCACCACAAAGACAATACCGGCGCCGAAATACAGACCAGCCTGATAAAAGCCGTCAAGGCCCATCCCCATATCACCCTATTTACAGACCACTATGCGGTGGAAATCATTACCCAACATCATCTGGGAATTATCGTCACCCGCCATACACCGGGCATCAAATGTTTCGGAGCATACGTGCTGAACGAGAAAACCGGAGAAGTAGATACGTTCCTGTCCAAAGTGACGGTAATGGCAACGGGCGGATGTGAGGCGGTTTACCGCAACACCACCAATCCGCTGGTAGCTACGGGTGACGGCATCGCCATGGTATATCGTGCCAAAGGAGCGGTAAAGGACATGGAATTCATACAATTCCATCCCACCGCACTCTTCCATCCGGGAGACCGTCCCAGTTTCCTTATCACCGAAGCCATGCGTGGTTATGGCGCAGTGTTAAAGAATCAAGACGGTGAAGAGTTCATGCAGAAATATGACCCGCGCCTGTCACTGGCTCCGCGCGACATCGTGGCACGTGCTATTGACAACGAGATGAAGCAGCGTGGTGAGGATCATGTCTATCTGGATGTAACCCACAAGGATCCGGAAGAAACAAAGAAACATTTCCCCAATATTTATAAGAAATGCCTCAGCCTGGGCATTGATATCACCAAAGACTATATTCCTGTGGCTCCGGCGGCTCATTACCTGTGCGGAGGTATCAAGGTGGACTTGGACGGGCAATCCAGCATCAACCGCCTGTATGCCATCGGCGAATGCTCATGCACCGGTCTCCACGGAGGCAACCGTCTGGCATCCAACTCGCTGATAGAAGCAGTGGTTTATGCGGACGCGGCAGCCAAACATGCGCTGAGCGTACTCGACCGGTATGACTTTAACGAAGACATACCCGAATGGAACGATGAAGGAACCATGAACAATGAGGAGCGGGTACTGATTACCCAAAGCATGAAGGAGGTGAACCAGATTATGGAAGCATACGTAGGCATTGTACGAAGCAATACCCGGCTGATCCGTGCATGGAACCGGTTGGATATCCTGTATGAAGAAACCGAACGCCTGTTCAAACGCAGCAAGGCTTCGCGCGAGCTTTGCGAACTGCGTAACATGATCAACATCGGATATTTGATCACCCGCCAGGCCATGGAGCGGAAAGAAAGCCGCGGCCTGCATTATACCATTGATTATCCGCACGCGGCGACAGAAAAGAAATCATAGATCTATTTTTAGAACTCACCAAGAGGGTGTGCCAAAAGGCCTAAACAATGAACATGGCTTTTAGCGCACCCTTTTTTCAGGCCCAGTAACCCTCCTTTTTTTCAAGCGCATAACTCACCTTGAACATCTTCTTTCTATTAAAAACTTTATTTCCTTTGTTCCTTCAGTAAGAATAGACTATCTTTGTTTTATTGATATCCGGATATGAACTAAAGACAACAGAAGCAATGATGGAAAATATAAAAGAAATCCCCTATGGCATTGCCAACTTCGTGGAAGTGGCAGAGCAGAACATGTATTATGTAGACAAAACCATGTTTCTGCCTTTGCTGGAAAAGCAGCCCCGAAACCTGTTCTTTATCCGTCCCCGCCGCTTCGGCAAGAGTATTTTTTTGAGTATGCTGCGTGCTTATTATGACATAGCACAGAAAGAAAAGTTCCAGAAACGCTTCGGCAATCTGTGGATAGGCAGCCGCCCCACGCCCCTGCAAGGTAAATTTCAGGTGGTGTATCTTGATTTCTCGCGCGCCAGTGGCGGAAGCGGTTCACTGGAAGAAAATTTCAATAACTATTGCGGCATGGTGATGGACCTGTTCGGCAAAGTGTATGAGCCTTATTATTTTCCCGGATTTGCACAAAAGATGGAAGAACAGCCCGACTTTGTCAGCAAGCTGAACTACCTGAACCTGCATGCGGCTGAATCCGGAATGAAACTTTACCTCATCATCGACGAATACGATAACTTTACTAACATCGTTCTGAACGAGCAGGGAAAAGACGTTTACCATGCCCTGACCCATGCCAGCGGATTTTACCGTGAAATATTCAAGAAATTCAAAGGCATGTTCGAGCGCATCTTCATGACCGGCGTCAGCCCCGTCACCTTGGACGACCTGACCAGCGGATTCAACATCGGCTGGAATATCAGTACCGACTACCAGTTCAACATGATGCTGGGATTCAGCGAGACGGACGTGCGCACCATGTTTCAATATTATAAAGATGCCGGACAGCTCCAGGCCGACGCGGACATTGAAGCAATGATCCGGGAAATGAAACCGTGGTATAATAATTACTGTTTCGCAGAAGAGAGCCTGAAACGCGACCCGAAAATGTTCAATTGCGACATGGTACTTTACTACCTGCGCAATTACATCACGCTGGGCAAATCTCCTAAAGAGATGATAGATCCCAATACCCGTACGGACTACAACAAAATGAAGAAACTGATCCAGCTGGACAAGCTGGACGGCAACCGCAAGGGCGTATTACGTAAAATCACCGAAGAAGGGCAAATTATCACCAACCTGATCACCACCTTCCCAGCCAAGGAAATCGCCAAACCCGAAATCTTCCCCAGCCTGCTCTTCTATTATGGCATGCTGACCATCACTGCCACACGCGGCAGCCGCCTGGTATTGAGTATCCCCAACTATAATGTGCGCAAACAGTATTACGAATTCATGCTGGAGGAATACCAGGACAAACGCCATATCAACCTGAACAACTTGATGGACCTGTTCGATGAAATGGCTTACGAAGGTCATTGGCGCGAAACGCTGGAATTTATTGCCCATGCCTACAAGGAAAATTCATCCGTACGTAGTGCCATGGAAGGCGAACGCAATATACAAGGTTTCTTCACCGCCTACCTCAGCGTAAACGCTTATTACTTGATGGCTCCGGAAATGGAACTGAACCACGGTTACTGCGACCTCTTCCTCATGCCGGACCTGATGCGTTACGAGGTGAAGCATAGCTATATTCTTGAACTGAAGTATCTGCCGGTGAAGGACACGGAAGAGAAAGCCCGGACACAATGGCAGGAAGCGGTAGAACAAATTAAGGAATATGCTGCCGCACCCCGGGTGCGGCAATTGGTACAGAACACGAAACTGCACTGTATTATCATGCAGTTCCGGGGATGGGAGCTGGAGCGGATGGAAGAAGTGTAGGCCTGCTCAAAACAACATGGCAACACAGACGAAAATTCATACAGGAAGTTAATTCACATTCAGAATCACTCTTTTATAAGACTTTAGATTAGGTGTTCCATTATCTGTAAGTTCAAGTATCAAATGTAATTGTTTACCCGGATTATCCGGTACAATTATCTCCGCTCTCTTCGCATCGGCGTGCTTTATAACCACCTCTGTTTGCACGCTGCCTGCTTCCCGATATTGCCACCATTGGTAAGACAATAGATCTTTATCAGGGTCAAATGAAGGAGAGGCATCCAGTATTATTTTTTCTCCCGGCCGAACTGTGCGTACACTTTCTCCCAATATCCGGGCAACAGGCTGATGGTTTGCCTTTGAATATTCATCAGCCACGCACCAGTCGGCACGGGCCGCCCAGTCATTTTGTATAGCAGGCAACCAACGCTGGAAAGTATAATGCGAATCCGGCACACCGTTTTTCAAATCATTCCCATCTTGCATGTGATTGCCATTTTTATACTCCGGACGTCCTCCCCATCCTCCTAATGTATAGTCTGTATGCTGTTCAAGTCCATTACGTACAAGAGGCATAAAAGAAGGAGGTCCCCCTCACTGGTATATTCCTGAGGATAGGCGGCACAAAGTGGTCCGTGCCCATTCTGAATATGGTCAGCCAACCAAGGTTTATCCATGATCTGTTGCAACTCTTTTGAATTTTTACTAAGTCTGTTCTTAAAATAATAGTCCACACTCATGTAATCCCATACATATCTCCACCCTCCATCATGATCCGGCACACCCGATTCATAAATAATGATTTCAGGAAGATTCTCTTCTATCCATTTTCCACCACCGTCTTGATACCAAATACAATATAATCTGGCTTTTGATACCGCTTTTGCCCATTCTGCAGCAGAATATTTCTGCTTGATCTGCCATAAGGCATTGGCTTGGGTGTTGGCTCCACCCCATGCTAAAATATGAACAGGCCTCGGATCAGAATCAAGCAATGTCCTTATGATGAGCTGTGCCCCCTCGCTATCAGACAGTAAAGGAGGCAATTTATGCAAGTCCTCTCTGTTCTCATTACCAACCGCCAAGACACTTAGCAGATATTCAGCATCGGGATAATCGGGATTATGTTTCCTCAAATTAGGCAGACATTCCGCATATTTGGCAATTTGTGATTCGATCCATTTATCTTTGCTATGTCCGTCTTTCTGTACCCCATTGACTTGAACAATGCCTGCGACATCATAATCAGAAGAATACATAAGAAAACGAATCATAGAACTTTGATCGTCAATCTCACCATCCGTAGTGACAATAACCCGGGGCTTCTCCTGCTGTCGGGCAACAGCAGATAACATTGACACAAACAAAAAAACAATACAGCATAAAATAGTGGTCATTTTCATATTACAACCTGTTAAATTAGTAAGCCAATACATTCCAAAGATCCCTGATACGTTGTTCGGGGTCCCATTTGCCGTCAAACGTCCATTTGGCGGTAACGCCATAAAACTCCGGAGCATTCTCCGCCTCCTTCAAATTATCGTTTAACCAGCCACTGTGCCCTCCTTCACGGATACAACCATAATAATAGGTACGCAACCCCCATGGACAGGGATCAAGCACTTTATCCGAATAAGCATAATGAATATTCCCGTCAAGCACATTCTTCGACATGTTACATTTGATAAGATAAAATTGGGAATCATGATGATAGCGTCCTAAAAGTGTCGGGGTCTTAGCATCAAATGAAGAATTGGTAATAACTAGTTTCTTGTTCTTGTCACCTCGTCCGTCATGCCAAATCATGGCACGGCTATCACCATAAAAATGGCAGCGTGTGGCATAGCACCATCCGCGAGGACAAAGGAAATCCACCCCCGGACAACGAAGATAGAGGTCGGCATGATAATACATGCCATTGCTTCCGGGTGCCCACAAGGAAAGGGCATCGTTCCCATCGGCCCACACATTACTGTTGATGATAATGGTACGGGTGGCACGTCCAAAAATCGCCATCTGATGGGTGGTCGTATTTTCAACGGTAGTTCCGTAATTGTTGTAAACAGTCACTCCGCTAATAACACAATCGTCCGCACCTTCCTGCAACACAATGACACCATTGCCTACCGGACGTCCATGATATTCCGTGAGGGTACGTGTCTTGGCTGTTTCAGCTAATACAATCCGCGTACTGTCACGGTTCTCCCCCACTAAAACAATATTAGGCCTGTCAATAATCACTTTTTGATGATACGTTCCGTTCAGCAATAAGATTTTAAAAGGTACTGTCGGAATTTCCGGAGCCTTTTCAATAGCCGCCTGAATACTCTCTCCCGGCTTTACCACCACATCAAAAGCCGTACGCTCTACCACGGGACGACGATACATTTCAATCAGCCCGTTTTCATTCGCTCCTTTGGTTGCCAGACTGATTGCCACTTTATGCTTCGGATCATATTTGTCCGCCCATGCGTTGTACATGGCAAAAAGCTCAGCCGGCCTGCTATTGTACCAACTATATCCGTTACGACGTTCTGTACCTATCTCTTCCAAGTGGCGACGCGGCAGCCCGTCACGGTCACATACATACGGTTCACAATATTTCAAATCATAATAACGCGCCCAAATAGGTCCGGCTTGAGGATCTTCCACAAGACGAGTATCCCGCTCACCATTTGCCAGTACGATACGCTCACATCGCAAACCGGTAAGTTTATACCTGTCAAACCATTTCATGGCTCCGTGAACCGCCCGCTTCACGCGTGCGTCGGGTGCAGGTAATTCCATGAGCAGACGCACAATTCCGGCACTCTCCGCCGAACAATAAGACGGCAACTCATACGCGCGTGCCGGTGCAGGCTTCAATGTTTCCCTATCATTCTGCTGACACCACACTGAAGGTTCTCCATCCTTGATAATTTGTGTAGCCAAAATGCACTCTATTCCTTTATGAAAGACTTTTTCCAAACGTACACACAAAGCCTTCAAATCATCCTCATAAGGCGCTTTGTGATTCATCATATCACGTATCATATTCAATGTATTGACAATGGCATCGTCATTGAAAGTAATATGTATCTGATAACCACGCGGGCCGGGCCAGAATTGCGGCCATCCTCCGTTTTCGTATTGGCCGCCCAGCAAATATTCCACTCCTTGAAGGAAAGCATCGCGATAACGTATATCCTTAGTCTGTCTATAAAGACGGGCTAGAAAAATCATCTGGGCAGTTGTGGCATTATTATCTATCGTAGAATCATCACAGCGTGATTTATCCTTCATCACCTGAGCCAACTCTTTATCATTCATGCGGCGGGCCATATCTATATTCTTCGGCCAACCGCCCGTACAGCGTTGGAAGGCCAATACATTTTCAGCAATCCGCCGAGCCTCATCCGTCAGAAAGAAAGAATCCTGCTCCATACGTGCTATTTGTTTCCACCCCTTGGGATACGACTCGTTATCCTTTTTATGAACTCCTTGCTGCGCAAAGGAACCGGTTACCATGGCAAAAGCCATAAAGCCAATAAACACCTTTTTGAATGTATTTTTCATTATTCCTATATGTTTTGATAAAAACCAGCAAACAAAATTATGCGTTTTCATACTTTAAGACAGAGAATATTTGGTCTTTTTCAGGCAGATTTTGCATAGACACTACTCAAACCGACATCATTTTATCAATAAAAACACGGAATTACATAAAAAAGCAGTGCTATGGACTTACCCTCCATAACACTGCCACCTATATTTATTATAACTAACAAACTCCTACAGCTACAAACCTCACTCCTCCTATTTTATCTCCTCCCACTTCGGTGGATTCACCTGCATCAAATGACGGACAAAGAAATCATACCGCTTGTGTTCGCCAAAATCTTCTCCCATGGTATGATGTGCTCCGGGAATCACGACCAATTCAAAATCTTTATTCGCCTTTATCAATGCATTGACCACCTGCATGGTAGAGGCAGGATCTACATTATCATCCAACTCACCTACCACCAACATCAAAGGACGGCTCAACAGATGGGCATTTTCCACATTCGATCCTTCTTTATATTGATCTCCTACCGGATAGCCCAACCAAAGTTCATTCCACCAAATCTTATCCATACGGTTATCATGACAACCACAAGCCGAATAAGCCGCTTTATAGAAATCAGGATAAAGCAAAACAGCATTCGTAGATTCCTGACCACCGGCAGAACAACCGTAAATACCTACCCTGTCCACATCCATATAAGGATACTTTTGCGCAGCTGCCTTAATCCAGGCAATATGGTCCGGCAAACCGGCATCTTTCAGATTCTTATAACATACATTCTCAAAAGCACGCGAACGGAAAGAAGTGCCCATTCCATCGACCATCACGACAATAAAACCAAGTTCGGCCAAAGAAGTCATGTTCCAGTCGTATGGACGAAAAGTCTTCGGAACATATTGGTCTCCGGGACCCTGATAAATGTATTCGATAACCGGATATTTCTTGTTCGGGTCAAAGTTCGTGGGACGGGCAATCAGTCCCCACATATCCGTCTTGCCGTCCCGCCCTTTGGCAACAAACACCTCCGGAGCTTTCCATCCTTCAGATTCCAAGCGGGTTATATCGGCTGTTTCCAACGGCATCACCACTTTGCCATCCCTAGCCCTACGCAACACAGCGACGGGAGCCTTGTCTACCATAGAATAAACATCCACCAGATATTTCATGTCTTCCGAGAACCAGGCACGGTGCATCCCTTCTTCGGGAGTAAGACAAGTAAGCCCTTTGCCATCAAAACCGATGCGATAATAACGGATGAGATAAGGGTCCTCACCGGCTTCCATACCATTTGCCGAGAAATAAATCTGACGGTTATCTTCATCTACCCGAAGCACTTCGCGTACATACCATTCTCCTTTAGTAATCTGATAATCGGGTTGCGCAGTAATACGGTTGTACATATAAAGATGATTCCAATTGTCACGCTCACTCATCCATATCATCTGCTTGCCGTCTTTTAAGTCATGACGGAAATGACGGGTATAATTCACATATTTATCGCTGGTTTCTTCTACCAACGGGCGCACTTTTCCCGTTTCGGCAGAAAGCTCAAGCACTCTGT
The DNA here is from genome assembly GCA_011959205.1 of Bacteroidaceae bacterium. Lineage (GTDB taxonomy): Bacteria > Bacteroidota > Bacteroidia > Bacteroidales > Bacteroidaceae > Phocaeicola. Next base: position 14,760 of record BLLV01000017.1, on the reverse strand, counting down.
ACACCTGATGTCCGCGCTGGTTATATTCAAAAGTCACGGCACGGCTGTCGGGGTTCCATTCGGGGCCATATACTTCATATTGCCGGTCGAACAATTCGGTAGAAGGAATAATGCTTCGTCCGCTCTCCACTTCATAGATGCAGGGCACTTTAAAAGGAAGTTCGTCTCCCGGCTTCGCATACTCCTGTTTGTGAAGCTTGGGCTGAAGCTGATCGGCCGGAGAAGATTCCACATAATAAACATAGCGTTTTTCCACCGGACGGATCTTGCAGGAAGCCACCTTCTTACTGTCCGGTGACCAGCGGATGTAGGCTGAATAATAATTACCCAGTGTCCCGTCCAAGCTCAGTTGCTTTTCTTTTCCGGTAGCCACCTCCTTTACATAGATATTCTGATTCTTGATAAATGCCGTCCATTTGCCATCAGGAGACGGAACCGGCGATGCTGTCTTCTCATCATCCACCTCCATCCAATGCTTTTGCTTGGGAGGGAGAGGAAGCGCCCCTTCATTGACCAGCTGATTTTTCCGGGACGCATACATCCAACGTTGATTATTAAACACAAAGCGCAGCGTATCCAATCCCTTACTGACCGACAGACGCCCCAAAGAAAGTGCTTCCGGCTTGACCTCCTTTCCGGATGCAGCACCCAACGCCTTTGCCAGACGATGAGAATCAAACAATTCTTTTCTAGCTTTCTTATCCGCATCCACAGATACATACAGGCGGCCGTCCGGCGTATTCCGCACATACCAGAATTGATGCGTACCCTCTATCCATTGCGGATTGACATTGGAATAGAAAACTTTGTCCGCACTGAATTTCTCTTTCAATGCATAAGCACGCCGATAATCATCAGCCGTACCTTGAGCGACAGCCATACTCCCACTAAGGAGCGTGGCTGCCAACCAACCTAACTTACCAATTTTCATTTTAAATAATGTGCTAATAATTTGCCCAATTACTATTTCACTTCCCATTCAAACAAACCCGATGAATGATCGGCCGACTGAACAACCTCCAGCTTTACCGCTTTTGTCTTTACCGGGTCAAAATTGACGGTATTTCCCGTACCTTTTTCCACTCCATACTTATCCGCTCCACTCACCGGCTGCCACTGGTCTTGTGCATCTTTATAATACACCTTCCAGCTCTGCGGTACGCGGCATCCCCCCCAAGGAACATCATCATACCAATATACGGTAGCACTGGAAACAGTCGATTCGGACGGGAACTCGTAGGATATCCATTCGGTAGTTCCCTGTTTGGGCCACCAATGATAATAGGGTACGGAACGGTCATTCTCATCTTTCGGCACCAGACGGTCATTAATGGCGGAGATGGATTTCACCTTATGCGAAGCATCCACTTTGCTTTCCGATGCCAGCGTAGCAGGCATAGTCGGACGGGAAGCACTTAATTCCTGAGGCAGCCACACTGCCATAGCACCTGCACCGCGGTGCGCCCAAGCGTAGTAAGGGATCAACGTCAGCTTCACATCAGTAGCCGTCAGACGACCTCTGTCGTCATAGCCCAGAATCTGCGCATCCGTCTTCAACTGGTTAATGCCATAGAGCAAATCCGGTTTTTCAACCACCTCGAATTGGGGAGTGCGGTTCATAAACACGCTCAGCACATCAAAATCATTATCCGGCCATTCCGCACAATAGACTATCGGTCCACGTTCTACAGCTATACGGCCACGATCTGCCTCCACCTTATTATTGGCTTTCACCGTACGAGGTTCCATATCGAAATGGACAGCTACTTTATCCCCTTTCTTCCAACGGCGGTCTATGCAGAAATAACCGTCCTTCAGTTCACTCTGTACCGGTTCCCCATTTACTTTCACTGTATAGCTCAAACGCTTTCCATCCGAATAAGTGTACAGGTCACTGGGAACTACCTGATTACGCACCCATCCCGGAATACGGATTTTCATTGTAAACTGTCCGGCATTGTTCTTGTTGACGCCGATAGTGACATCGCCGTTCCAAGGATAATGAGTGGTCTGCTCCAAAGAAACAGCCTTACCTTCCACCTTCAGATTCGAGGTGTTGGACATGAACAGATTGACATACACGTCCTTATTTTTCACCGCATACACATATCCCGGCAAGGAAGGAATGAAACGACAGATATTGGACGGACAACAGGCACAGCCAAACCAAGGCTGACGCTGGTGCTGCCCGATGCTTTCCAACGGATTAGGATAGAAGAACCCGCCACCATCCAGAGACACGCCCGAAATAAGGCCATTATATAAGGTACGTTCCAGCACATCATAATATTTTGCCTCACCATGAAGCAGGAACAAGCGGTAGTTGACATACACATTACCGATAGCCGCGCAAGTCTCGCAATAAGCGGACATATTGGGCAATTCATAGTTCTTGCCAAAAGCCTCCCCATTGCTGGTGGCGCCGATACCGCCGGTAATATAATATTTCTTGCCCACAATGTTGTCCCAAATACGGTCTATGGCATGGATATAAGCCGTATCTCCCGTCAGTGCGGCTACATCTGCCATACCTGCATACATATAGGCAGCGCGAACAGCATGTCCCACAGCCTCATCCTGCTCCACTACCGGCTTGTGCGCCTGACTGTATGCATCTGTGCGGGTGGTATGTCCGCGCTGGTCCAGAAAGAATTTGGCTTGATCCAGGTATTTCTGTTGCCCCGTTACCAAATATAGTTTAGCAAGGGCCATTTCGGCAATCTGATGTCCCGGCACACGGATTTGCTGTCCTTCGCCTGTACCTATCTCCCGGCAGACACAGTCGGCATAACGGATGGCGATATCAAGGAAGTTACGTTTTCCGGTAGCCTGATAGTGCGCAATAGCACCTTCTACCATGTGTCCCAAGTTATAGAATTCATGGCTCAGTTCCTCCACCTTCTCCCACCGTTTGCTTCCTGCCCACTCATGCGGATGTTTGGGATTCATGGTACGCGAAGTATAGAGATAACCATCCGGTTCCTGTGCCGCAGCGACAATAGCCAACACACTATCAATATACTTAGCCAGTTTTTTATCCGGATAGGTCTGTAACAGATAACTGGCACCTTCTATCGTTTTGTACACATCGGTATCATCAAAAGCCAGTCCGCCTACTTTAATGGTATCACTGGGATGGGCGGCATTGACAAAGTTAGTATAACGTCCTGTTTCCTCGCATTTGCTGAACGCCAAGGGAATCGTTACTTCACGGCTGGCATTCAGTCGCTGTCCCCAAAATGAATCGGTTACTTTCACCGAAGTGAAAGGTACAGGTTCGATAGGATAGCCGTGCGACTGATTTTTTACTTGCGCTGTTCCGCCTGCTACGGTAGCAGTCAACAGAGCAGTGACTAAAAATTTTTTCATGGTTCTATCATTTAATTGTTTATCATAGTTTTTGCAAAAATACATATTCCGGTCATAGAAAAAGGGTGAATCACTCTTTCAACGGCAAATATTCATCCCATAACTTCAATGAGTGCAGATAACCGGTAAAGGGCCAGTCTCCTTCGGCATTGCGTCCCAATGTGATGAATTGTGACGGTTTCACCAGCAACTGGATATCTTTCTCACTGACTAATTTTCCATTGACATAAACCTGTTCCATCCGCCCATCAAAGCAGATATAGATGTGCTGCCACTTTCCTGCCAATTCCTTCATGTCCTTATATCCTGCATCTTCATACCAGCCATAGTGATTGATTACTCCACAACGAGGCTCCGTGCCGTTGACCAACATGATTTTCTCCAATTCATCATGCGAGGTCGTAAAATCGGCCACACATTCATTTTCACTAATGGAATCATTCAGTACCCACGCCTCCAAGGTATAAGGAGCATTATCCTGCAAAGTGGCAGGAAGCATAAAACTGGAAGTATAGACCTGAGTACCCTCAAAATGAAATGCCTTTTTCCCTTTCACTTCTTTCACAACGAGAGGTAATTTCCGGGCTTCAAAATAACCTTTCACTCCTCGGTTTTCCAGATAAGGAACCGTATCGTTCACTGCAAAATCATCGGCAGAAAGACTGACCACCAGCCCATGTTTCTGCTGGTCGGCTACAGGCAGACGCACGATATCCGTTTCCGCATCGTATGCCTTTTCCGCTGCTTCCTGCTTCCAATTATAGTAACGGAAATTGGTAATGACCAAAGGTTCGGTGGAACTATGCAGCGTAATCGCTCCTGATGAAAGACACGACTCCGCTTCATAACTCTGCCATTTACCTGACCTGTAAACCAACCCACTAACCGTATGCTCTTTGGACGAGGAGAGTAACAGATGACTATACTCCAATGTAGTTCCCGGTTCCAGTACCAACGCATCACGCCCACCGATGCGCTGTATGCGTGCCGAACCTTCCTTCAATGTAAAAGCCCCTCCCAGCATCCCTTCATTGTTCTGCCATTCACGACCATTCCAATCGGCAGCGGTAAGTCCCAACCATTGTTGCGGAGCCGATGCTTCCACACCCTCAAAGATTTTCAAGTTCCAGACCGCCCCGCCAAATCCGTTCTTCTGTCCTCCGGTAAAGGTAAGACGGACATAACGAGCCTTCACCTTACCAAAATCGACCATCGGGCTGCCTGCCAGACGATTATTCCGTTTATCAGCGAAAACAGACCAATGCTTGCCGTCGGCAGAAGTTTCAATTAAATATTGATAAAATTGTGTGCCATACTCAAATTGAGTCCAGATCGTTTGTATTTGCCGGGCAACACCCAAATCCACTTCTATCCACTCCTGTCCCATTCCACGAGGACGCCATAAAGTTCCGTTATTATCATCTACAGCATATTCGGGCCGGAAACCGGCATCATAAAAAGAAGAAGCCCTCACCTTAGCACCCAAAGCCAGATTTTTTGATTTCACTACAGAAGATGCCAATGCACCTATTCCGTCATGAGTGGGAATAAGGGGTTTAATACTTCCATCTCCGGCAAACTCCATACGGTCCACACAAAGCTGACGATGAAATCCGCGGTTGGAATGCGGATTATCATGACGGTGATAGACCATATAATATTCATTGCCTTCTTTCAAAATGCTATGATGTCCCGGCCCATGGATTGTTCCATCGGCATTGGTTTCAAGAATACATCCCCGATAGGTGTACGGCCCCATAGGCTTGTCCGAAGTGGCATACTGCACCCGATAGGTGTGGTCGTGACAGGAACCCGAAGAATACATAAAATAATAGATCCCCTTTCGTTTCATCACAAAGGGCGCTTCAAAAAAATCCGTGGCTTCCGTATTCGGAATCAGACGCGTTTCAGTAAAACTCTTCATATCGGAAGCCAATTTTCCGGCTCCGCAACCGAAACCTTTATAAATCCCCCAAGTCCCCCAATACAAATATACAGAACCATCATCATCCACAAAGGTCTGCCCGTCCAATGTAATGGCATTCGTCACAAAACGGTCGGGTACAAGAACAGCCTCACTTTCACCCAATATATTTTTCCAAGGGCCGCGCGGTGTTTCACTGACTCCGCAATGAATCATACAGGGCTGACAATAAAAATAATAATAATTCCCATCCGTATGTTTCATCACATCAGGAGCCCATATCCAATGACTGTCCGGCCAGTTCATAGGCATCAGCGTCCAGTTTACAAAATCCTTGCTGGTCCACACCTGTGCAGGACCGAAACCGGCTCCACTGCCATCCGTAGTGGCATACATATAATACGTATCGCCAAACTTCTTCACCGTGGGATCGGCAAAATATCCGGGAATAATGGGATTCCCCGTACCCGAAGCATTAAAAGGCTTCTGAGCAAAGCCTGTAGCAGCTCCCAACAATAAGGAAGCAACAACCAATCGTATCTTATTCATCTCTGTATAGCAAAATTCTATTTGTCCCTGCGACGCTTATTCATGCACCACATTATGAATGGGAATTTCTATCTCATAAAAATATTCCTGCAACAACCGGTACATATCCGGATCATACGTCTTCAGTTTCGTGCGGCGGTTCACCCAGTTATGAACTCCGTTTGCTGGTTCGGCATAGCGGTTACAGTTAAAGAAAGACTGTACGCACTCGGCAAAGTATTCCTCTTTATTGCTCACCGCATACGTCTTTTCCCACAGCCCTTTCCGGATGGCATGCTGACGAAGTGCCTCCAAACGCTCATTAAAGCCCGGCTCCACCCCCACTATACCTACCGTATGAATAAGGTGAGCGAACTCATGAATCAGGATATTCTCACCTGCATATTTATCCTGCGGCAATGCCAGCAGATTCTCTTCTCCGCAACTGGATGAAAATTCATCCTCCGGTGCCCCGCCAAAACCACGGGCACGCCAGTTCCAATATTTAATGCTGTCCTCACAATTGCAGATATGGGCAAACTCCGGCAAATCGCAAGTTTCCTCATCTTTACCGATAACCATGACGTGACAACCTTTCTTCACCATGTGCGCCTTCACATCCGGACGTTTTGCCAACATCAAACTGATGATATCACAGGCTTTCAATAAGGCCTCATCGCTCACCTTTCCGGAAGAGGTGACATACAGGCCTTCTGTCTCTATGTATTTCTGATAGAAAGAAGGAATATTTTTCCCTTCAGGAATACCGGTAATCTGTCCATGAACAGGACAAAGCTCCAACTTCATGGCGAATCCGCCTCCCGATGCCAGATGCAAAGTCAACCGGCTGTCTTTATTTATGCGGATGGTTTCCTTGCGATAATCCTCGGCCTGCTTATTGGCATTCACACCGTCTTTAAACAAAACAGCCGTATAAGACATTCCTTCGGGAAGGAAAGAAAAGTCGAGTTGCACATCGCGTTCATCCCAATTCGTCATACCACCGATATACCAGTTCACATCCTTCTTACGCACTGTTACAATATATTTTCCCAACTCACCCGAAGCAATAAAAGTAGAATCCACCTCCACAGGCAGAGAAGCCATGAAATCCACACATTCCTGCTCATTCAGGTAATTGGTAGGCGCATCACACAACATAGTAAAAGGAGAATCGTGTACAATATAGGCAGCCAGCTGATGACACCGGGTTCCCATGCTGGCCGGCGTGTAATACATGGCACGCCAATCGGCCTTCGTGGCATTGCGCATAGCTCCCGGCGTATAATCCACCGGTCCCGCCATCATACGGATATAGGGGAAAGTAACATCATAAAGAGGCATATTATTCTTGATATCCGTCCATTTCACCTCTTCCATGCCGAACACGCTTTCAAAATTGATAATATGGGGGTAGGTACGGTTGATACCTGTCGGTTTGTAAATGCCGTGCAGATCAAGGGTTAATTTATATCGGGACGTCATCTCAGCAATGCGATACACCATTTCGACGGCAGTCTGATCATCACGATCCAGGAAATCCACCTTAAAACCTTTGATTCCCATATCCGCATATTTCTTACAAGCTGCTTCCAATTGGCTGTCGAGTACATTAAACACCGTCCAAAGCACTATTTCCACCCCTTTGGATTTGCCGTATGCTATCAGCTCCGGCAAATCAAGTTCGGGAATAACGGTCAGCATATCCCCACTTTTCGGGGCATACCATCCTTCATCCAACACAATAAACTCCAATCCGTTCCGGCTGGCGAAATCGATATAATATTTATACGTATCCATGTTGATGCCGGCTTTAAACGGCACTCCTTTCAGATTCCAGTCATTCCACCAGTCCCATGCCACTTTCCCTGTCTTTATCCATGAGGTATCACCAATGCGGTTGGGAGAAGCCAAGGCATAGACCAGGTTGTTGACCGGCATATCCGTATCCTTCTCCGTAATGGCCAACACACGCCACGGATAGGAACGGGAGCCACAACTACGGGATATAAAATCAGTAGTTTCAGCTACATATTCCTGCTTCCGCCACGGATAAAAGTCTGTTTTAGCCGGATAAGGAGCAAACACCCCTTTCAATCCATACTTTCCCTGCTGTGACTGCACAAACATGCCCGGGTAAGCTTCCAAATCTGACTCCAACAGGGTCAGTTTTACGCTGCCGCAATCCACGGTAACCGGAAGAAAAGCCAGTTTAGGCTGTGCTTTTGACAGAGGAGTGATGTCATAGACATTCTGAAAGGCCATTGCCATCGGTTTTTTATCATTAGTGGTATAAGGAAGATAAGCCATATAATCTTTATTAAAATTGAATTCGGCCTGTTCATCCTTTATTATGATATCCGAAGATTGTGTGGTATAGAATCGATAGGCGACTCCCTCATTGTATGCACGGAAGATGATTCCGAACCCGCCTTTCAGCTTCAAGTCGAGTTCGTTGCCGGTTGCAACGAACTCCTTGAAACGGTAAAAGGGTGATTCTATGTTATCCTTTATCTTTTTCCTTCTTTCTCCTGTGATACGGGGAGTTTTACCTACTACAGTTCCGTCTTCCAGAACCAAAGCTATATTAGAGTGTGAGAGAATTGTATCATTGCCATGCATCACTTGGTAGGCCAGTTCATTTCCGGTGCTGATTTCCACTTTCAATGTACCATCGGGTGAAGAGAGTACATATTTCTTTTCCTTGGCTGCAAGTGAAACATTTCCAATCAATAAAAGCAAAGATAAAATTGCAAAACTGAGTTTCTTGTTGTTTTTCATAATCTATCGGTTGTATACGTTGTCCACTTGCAAAGTAAAATAAAAAAATTACAAGAAGGGGAAGATATAATATAATGTAATGGCAGAATCGTCCAATAAATCTCATTTTATGGATTTGACAGTTAGGCGGTTGTACTATTCTTCCATTGGTTTAGACTATTTTTTTATTGGGTGGAAGAGCGAATAGGAATACCTATTTTCAGTGTTTACCCTAAATATCCGGTACCATATTATCCAAAGTCCTCCTGACTTAATACTATTAATGGAACCTGTTCCAATAAAGAACAGATTCCATTGTTTACCAAGTATATTATTCCATTGTTCCCGAAACAATAAATTCAACATATCGGCTGTGATCCTCTATCATCGCATATACAAAATGCGCCTTTATAATTGTTCCTGAGGCAATATTAACATAACGTCCCACAAAAACACTTCCTTCACCAGATTCAATAAAGTAGACACAATTATCTCCATACGATGAAACATTCGATTTTCCGTCAAACCAATAACCAAGACCATTGGCTGTATACTCGCTAGTTTCATCCCAAGTCCCGTCTTCCTTAACGGGGTACATAGCAATTGTAGGAGTTATGGAAGAGTCACCGCTGCTCTTTACTTGTTTTGAAAATTCGTCTACGGATAATCCGATACATGGTTCTATAGCATCGGCATAATCTGCAAAGTTGATTGAAAATCCCGCATAATCTCCTGCTGCCAATGTACCACTTATTACAATTTTAGAAGGGTCAGTAACAGTTACATCAAAAGAAAAACGAATATAATCATCAAAGTCGGCACCATTGTTTATAGCAAATCCGACATTAATCGACATAATTGTACCTACAGGAGCGGTTTCGAGCACATTAAGAACCAGCTCCTTCTTTGTTGCATCCAACTCAATACTGGCTATACCAGAACTTGCTTCACAAAGACCACCTGCCGCATTATAATACCAGCCATTAGTACCTTTGGTAGGATTGGTTCTACTCCAACAGTTTTTCGATATATTGATAGGATAAAACACCACACCCCCATTAGACAATGCAGCCAACGTCTCATCTACCGTCATTCCCAAATACGTATGAAACTTTTCTGCATAATCAGTCAGTTTAACCGTCTTCGCTTCCAAACGGCTGATGGGAAACTCTGCTTTGGTAGAAACCACAGCATCCGCATTCGTCTTCAGATAGGGATTTTCATTCTCCCCGTACACATGCTTGCTGGTAGCATCCTCCGGATCCGTACTGCATGCAGCCAGTGACAGAGTGAAACAAGCAATTAAAGCATATATAAAATTCTTTTTCATCGTACTATTCTTTTTAAATTAATGAATTTCCTTATTCGGCACTGCCATATCCCGGATTCTGTTTCAACTTAATGTTGCCATCCAAGGCAGACTTAGGTAACGGAAAAATATCACAATGCCTGTCTGTCTGATCCGTCTTTGCATCTTTGCAAAACCATGACTTGCCATTATATACATTCTGATTGGTTCCGTTTATACGGAAACGGATCAAGTCCTGACGACGGTGATGCTCTGCCACAAACTCCCAGGCCAGTTCGTCCAACAAACCACCCAGTTCAATATCATCACCCCCTTCTTCCGTGATAATCCAGTTATCGGCTTCTCCCATGATTCCCTGATTCTCCCGATGTCCGTAGTTATAACGGCTACCACCCTTCAATTGAGCTACAGTAACCGTTGCTTTACTGGGATCGGACTTGAAGGCACGTTGGCGTACAGCTGTTACCAAATCGGCCGCCACTTGCTCGCTTTCTCCCTTATAACCACCCAAACGAAGCAAGCACTCCGCTTTAATAAAATAAGCATCAGCCAAACGGAAGAAAGGCACATCATCATAAGAAGTTCCATAGTCGCCTGAAAGTATTTCATATTTCACCAAGCGTTCACTTTCAAAGGGATAGCAACCGGGGTTGTCTATACTGTGTAATTCCCGAGTATATACCAACGGTTCACTGTCCACATAAATGGGAGCACCGGCATAGTCATATTGCTGTCCTGATATCCAACAGTCTTTATAGCGACTGTCTTTTTCATCGTATGTTTCCAGAAATTGAGGAAGAACAGCCGCTCCACCGGTAGCCCATCCGTTAAACTGCCACGTTGCACGTCCGGCTACATGCATCCACATATTTGCCATATAGTTACCTCCGGCGTATTTAAACTCAAACGGAATACCAAAGATAATTTCAGGCGAACCGGAAATATCTTCTCTAAAATTATCCGAATAATTCGGAGCCAAAGAGAACTTGCCACTGTTAATCACTTCATTTACCTCATCAATAGCCTTTCCGTAATAAGAATTATCAGAGTAATCATTGAACCATGCATTGTGGTTCAAATACATCTTTGCCAGAAGCATATTGATGGCATAGTCGTTCAGCTTACCCATTTCTACTTTTGTTCCACATTTCCCCTTTACATCCGTCAACTCACTGATCAGGAAATCCCACATCTGTTGGGGAGTTGCCTGTTCGGGCAACCATCCGTCTTCATGGTCATATTGCGTATCCAATGGGATGTTGCGGAACAAATCGAATAAAATATAATAATAAAGAGCGCGATAAGCCCTTAATTGCGAAGAAGTGGTTATATCAGCAGCAATGACTTCATCTGCCAACAGTTTGTTACAGGCATTGATACCGGCATAGTTACGGTTCCATGTATCATTGAAATGGGCTATCTGTGAATGGAACTGATGTTTGTGCATAGACACGTACAAATCCCCCCAGCCGATACTGATCCGATAAGGAATACACCATGAATCGGACGACTGGTCCATCATATCGGCATAACTATACCATCCCCAATACACATCACGAAGACTGCTGTATACCGGAGCAAACATGGCCGCCCGGTCTTTTTCTGTAAACTCATACTTCTCGGAAGCAATCGTATCATAAATCGTTTCGCTCAAATCTGTACAACTGCCCAAAGACAAGGTACAAGCTCCTATCGCTGAAGCCCAAAGTGCTTTATTGAATATTGTTTTCATGTTAGTTCTTCATTTAAAAGTTAGAAAGATACATTCAGACCGAAAGTGAATGAACGGGTAGAAGGATATTTATCGCGCCAGTCAATACCCAAAGACCAAATATCACCATTTGACATTTCAGGATCCAATCCATCATATCCGGTAATGCAGAATAAATTATCGGCAGAAACATAAGCCCGGATATTTTTCACAAACTTACTGCTTTTCAATGGAATGTTATAGCCCAACGTAATGTTAGTCATTTTCAAAAAATCACCATCCTCCAAATAATAGCTTACAAAAGTCTGTTTTTGGGCTGTTGATAAGGTATATTGTCCACCATAAGGAGCCTTTTGCACAGATTTCAAGCGATTATAAGCGATCGAGTTGTTCTCATAATAAGCACGAGGCTCGTTCAGAATCTTAAAACCCAACTGGCCTGTCATCTGGAAAGATAAATCAAAATTTTTATATCTGAACGAGTTGTTCCATCCCAAATACAATTTAGGAAGAGCATTCCCTAAATATTGACGGTAGTCATCATTAGACAGCATATTGTCTGTAAACTCTTCAATCTCACCAGTCTTCGTATTCTCAACCATCCAAAGTCCGTTTTCTGAAACACCAACGGATTTCATGCCATAAAATTGTCCCATAGATCTCCCCACTTCCATCCGCTGGGTAGAAAGACTGATAGGTTCACCCAAATAAGCATGATCTATCTGATTTGAAGTCTCATACAAGTCATTTGAAAGACTCAATAATTTGTTCGCATTATGAGAGGCGGTAACTGTGGTTTTCCATTCAAAATCCTTTGTCCGTACAGGAATGGCATTGACAGCAATTTCAATACCTTGGTTACGCATCTTGCCGGCATTAGCCAAAGTCTTGTTATACAAATTGGGAGGAGTCGGTACCGTAAAATCATACAGCATATCCGAAGTCTTCTTCTGATATACATCAATAGAACCACTCAGGCGTTCATCCAATACAGCCCAGTCCAGACCAATATTAAATTCCTTGGAGGTTTCCCATTTCAAATCAGGATTAGGATTGGATTTTACGCTTAACCCCTGATGCCAGACGCCATTATCATAGAAATAAGGAGAACCATACTCATACCGGGTTAATGAATTATAAGAGTTACCTACAATGACACCTGTCACACCATAACCGGCACGCAACTTTAAGTTATTCAGCCAAGTAAGGCCTTCCATAAATTTTTCGTTACTGATAGTCCATCCCAAAGAAACAGAAGGGAAAGTAGCCCATTTATTGTTCTCACCAAATTTGGAAGAACCTTCACGGCGTACACTTATCAGAACATTATATTTATTATCGTAACCATAGCTCACACGTCCGAAGAAACCAATCAAGGTATTGTCATTCTTGTAACTGCTCATGCCGGCTTTTCCATCTTTCAAAGCTGTACCTAATCCCAAGTTATTCCAAAGATAAAAATCTGTTGGATAATCATAGTTATTAGCTCCAAAACCTTCATTTACATTATATTGGTAATTATATCCCACCAATGCATCAAAACGATGTTTATTCCAAGTATGATTATATTTAGAAGTAACTTCCAGATTATCTGTGGTATATTCATTCTGAGAATGATAAGCATATCCTGTGTGATTCTCGCTCTTCTGTGAAAAATATTCGGAAGTATAATACCCACGATTATGATCACTAGTAACCCTACGGCTTAACATGAGGTTGGTCTGCCAGTTTTTAATCGGTTCAAAGGTGATATTCCCTGTCATCCGGGTATTCTCACTATTGTATTTACCATCCTGTTCACGGATGATACCTACCGGATTATAATAATAATTTACGGCAAAATTCTCGTAAAAAGTTCCATCCTCATTCCAGATGGGTTCAGTAGGGTTACGCATAATAGCCTGTCGGTAAATACCCAGACCTGCCGCATCAATCGGACCATTCTTATGGAATGTCTTTACCATATTGAAATTCACTTTCAACATATCATTTAACATCCAATGAGAAACATCAAACCTCATTCTCATCTCTTCATTATAGGTCTCAAGCAACACACCTTCCTCTTTGCGATACGTAAAATCCGCAGAATAAGTGGTATTTTTTGATCCTCCGGAAATATTAAAATTATGGTTATGAGTAAATGCAGTACGGGATACCGCATCCAACCAATCCGTATCATACCCTTTATCAGCATAGTTTGTCAATCCCTGACGGATTTCCTCTGCTCCATAGAAATCAAGTGTCTTGCCAAACTTGGAAAGAGACATATACCCAGAATAATTGGCAGCCGTACGCGACTCACGCTGGCCGTTTTTTGTAGTAATCAAAATAACGCCATTAGCACCTCGTGTACCATAAATAGCTGCCGCAGAAGCATCTTTCAACACATCAATAGAAGCTATGTTTTCGGGGGAAACCGTTCCTAAACCACCTTCTATTCCGTCCACCAATACCAATGGAGTAGAGCCTCCCTGCAATGAAATCACACCACGCAAACGAATCGTAGATTCCGCATTCGGATCACCGGAACCTTTCGCAATGGTCAATCCCGCCACTTTACCTTTAATCAGTTCGGCTGCATCTCCAATCTTACCTGCCGTAAAGTCTTCTGCCTTCACAGAAGCCACCGCACTGGTTACATCTCCCTTGCGCTGCGTACCATAACCGATTACAACCACTTCATCCATCAGTTCGGAATCATCTTGCAGGGTAATATCTTTCTTACCACCATTTCCGAGTGGAATTTCCTGGGTCTTATAGCCAATATAAGATATTGTCAAAACGGATTGGGCACTTTTCACCTTCAGCGTATATTTCCCGTCAAAATCGGTAATGGTACCGTTGGTCGTTCCTTTTTCCATGATATTGGCACCAATGATAGGTTCTCCTTTCCTGTCTTTCACCACACCGCTTACTGTTACAGTTTGCTGTGTAATTTCCATTTTCATAGACTCTGCTGTTCCCGGCAGTGCAAATACAGGGCTCATCCCTGCACCCGCAGTAAGGAAAAGACAGGTTGCGGCCCTCAGCAATGCTTTGCTGAACAAGGCCCGGTTGTCTCGTGTTTTCATCATACAGTTTTGTTTAAAAGGTTTATATGTTCATTCAGTTTACTTTCCATTCAATCACCCCTCCGGAGACTCCTTTCTGCAATTGTGC
>BLLV01000016.1 GCA_011959205.1 Bacteroidaceae bacterium | reverse complement strand
CGAGCCCACGAGACTAAGGCGAATCTCGTATGCCGTCTTCTGCTTGAAAAAATAAAATTTCATCAGAATTAAGCGTTATGGATGAGTCATTGTTCGGTGAGGCGCCTTTTAATCTGGAGCTTAGAAATTGATCCCAAGTTGCAGTCGCTTTAGATTAGAGTTTGAACATAAAGTCGCTGTTGTAACGATGATACGTTCCGAAAAAAAGAACGCATTAGACATGACTTCTATCGAAGAACTAGCAGCGATTTGTCGATTTCTTAATTCGAATTGTGAAATCAATGCAACAATTTTGACGGGTGAAAATGGTGTCTTTTCGGCTGGTGGTGACATTACTGCATGGGGTGAACTTTCGCCTGATCAATTTTCCAATACCTGGTTGAGAGAGGGTAACAGGGCATTTGATGCGTTAGCTCAATTGCGTCAGCCTTTGCTGGCTGTTTTGAATGGTTCGACATATGGAGGAGGGCTAGAGCTGGCTGCGTGCGCAGATCTGCGCATTGCGGAGGATAGTTGCACGCTGGGACAGCCCGAAACTTCGATTGGGGTCGTTGCAGGTTGGTCGGGAACACAACGCCTTGTCAGGAGGTTTGGTTCTCAAGCAGTACGACGTATGTTACTCGGTGGAGAAGTTTTTTCTGCCAAGAATGCGGAAAGGTTGGGGCTGGTAGATTACGTAGTCCCCACTGGCGAAGGTTTGTCGCATGCGATGAGTATTGCTTACCAGGTTTGCGAGCGAAGTTCTGTTGCGAGCCAGGTCGCAAAATGCATGATAAACGCGGCAGAGCGTGAAGGTGCTGAAAATGCTATAGACATGCTTTCGGGCCGGCTAGTAGCTTTAGAGCATGCTCTAAAAGAGGGTATCTCAGCCTTTAAAGAAAAGAGCGCGCCACGTTATTAAGGCGCTCTTTTAAGCAGTATTTATGGCGTTGGCGCGTCTTCGTTAATTAAATTCTTGGCTTTAAGAGTTGTCCAAAAATCTACTGGAATTTCACTAGAAAACCAGCTGAGGTTCTGTTCAAGTTGTTCCACTGTTCGCGCGCCAGCCATAAAGGTTGGTATAGCAGGGTGCGCTACAACGAATTGTAACGCAGCTGCTGGAAGTGGAACATTATATTCAGCGCATACATTTTCTATTTGTTTCACACGAGACATTATCTCTGCTGGCGCTTGCGAATAATTATAC
>BLLV01000015.1 GCA_011959205.1 Bacteroidaceae bacterium | reverse complement strand
GAGCGTCGCGGGTCGTCGAAGTTGATCACATAGAACTTCGGCTTTACCTTGTAGCCGTCCGGGTGGTTCAGCAAATGGTTGTAGACAATAGTAGATAGGTCGGGATACTTGAAATCGTAGATGTATTGACTAAAGCCCTTTTCAATCTGTTGCTTGATAAAATTGTTTACCACGGCATAGGACTTGCCGCTGCCCGGCGTACCCAACACGATGGACGCACGGAAGGGATTAACTACATTGATCCAACCGTTGTTCCAGCGTTTCCTGTAATAGAAACGTGTCGGCAGATTGACCGAATACTCGCTTTCGATAAGCCTCGTTTCCTGCATGAAACTCTCGTTCTCGTTGTTGAAAACATCCTCCATCAAATTGTGTTTCAACAGGCGGCTCATCCACAGACCACCCATCAACAGGCAGACATAGCCCGTTCCAATGGTAAGGACATACAGTCCCGTCACCGCTTCAAGCGGCAGCGGCAGGGGCAGCAACCACCAGTTCAGGAAAAACAGCACGAACCCGACGGCAAATGCTGTCCAGATTCTCCCCCAAGTGATTTTCTCACCCTTGACACCCTTCGTACCCAGACAGGACAAGGCAAGCAAAAGGACGGAAAACAGCTTCGTGTAGAGAATGGAATGGAACAGCCCCGCCGTGCGGTCGAAGTTCAGAAGGATTTTGTCCACCACGCCGATGTTCACGCCCCACAGCCGGATGGCTTCGTAGCAGAACCAGTACACGTTCATGACCACTAAAATGATACTCACGGCACGCAGAAAATCCATGATTTTCGCCAATGCCCTCAAATCGTCTTCTTGTTGTGACATACATTGATTTTTTAATTGTTGATACTCTGATTACATACCCAAGCCCTTGCGTTTTTTCTTCTTTTTGCGCTTCATCGCCCGGATGAAAGCCTCTTCCTCGGCATCTACCGCCGGACCTTCGGGAGTGAGCAAGCCCATACCGCCCGATATATCTTCACTGTCGTAGGCGGTCTGCCCGTGTGCCTTGTCCGCAGCATCCACAGGGATGGATAGCGGTATCGGCGGTTGTCCGGCGTATGGCAGGGTGAAGTGTTCCTGCAAGGCATTCGCCGCAAGCTCCTTACCCATGCGCGAACCGTTCAGCACGCATCCCGTGCGGTGGTCGATGAAGGTAGCCCCATAGATGCGCCCTTCCTCTGTGTAGCGCAGTACGGTGTCGATGCCCTTCTCTTTGAGTTGGGATACAAATTTGTCCTTGTCATAAGTGCCTTGCAGCACGGAAAGGACGGTGCGTTTCGTCATGTCTGCCAGTTTCCTATCCTTGATTTCCGATTTGGAACGGACAAACTTCTTCTGTACGGCTTCATAGCCTGCGGACTTCCCGAAAAGCGAGGATTTGAACGGGTTGCCCACCTTGTTACCCTTGTCGTCCGTGACGGAATAGACCAGCCCGTGATACTCCCGTCCGCGCACGTTGCCCCTCGCTTCCTCCACCGTCATATTATATAAGGAAAGGAGCGCACGGTATTCGCCCATCGTCTGGAAACGGTACTGCCCATTCAGAGCCTTCACGGTGTTGCCTACCTGCTTCTTCACATCACCTGCCGATGCGGCCACCTTGCGCAACGGATTATCCAATCTCTGATTTTTACGTTCTGCCGGATGCAATCCGTACTTCTGTTCCAGTTCCCTGCGGATACGGTCGCTGCGGCGGTAGAGAAAATCCCGGTTGAGCCTTTTCCCGTTCTCGTCCACGTTGACCGTCACGATGTGCAGGTGGTGGCGGTCGATGTCCTCGTGCTTGAATACAAGATAAGGGTGGTTTCCGA
>BLLV01000014.1 GCA_011959205.1 Bacteroidaceae bacterium | reverse complement strand
TGGTAGCCGAAAGCGAACTGACCGGAGGCGCCATGCACTATGCCGAACGTGTGAAGAACGAATATCCGCAATACGATGTGCGTGTAACGATATTAGGACACTTGCAGCGTGGCGGACGCCCCACCGCACACGACCGGATCATTGCCAGCCGTATGGGAGTGGCCAGCATCCAGGCACTGTTGGAAGGACAGCGTAATGTGATGATTGGTATTGATGACGATAAAATTGTTTATGTACCTTTCGCTAAGGCTATAAAGAACGACAAGCCTATAGACAGGGAATTGGTGAACGTACTTCACGAACTTTCCATCTAATTTTCATTCACCACAGATAACACAAAAAACGCAGATTATCATTCTTTAATCTGCGTTTTTTGTATTATCCGTGATAAAAAAACTTATTTCAAGGTTGAGAAATAAGCATCCAATAACTTTTTGGCAGCAACAAACGAAGTCTGTTTACCATTCAGTACCTCTTCCTCTTTGGCAGCCAACAAAGAAACAATCTTTTCATTGTTATAGAAACTATCACGCAAATGCTCGTTGATAGACTCATACATCCAATACTTGGCCTGTTCATTTCTACGATATTCAAAATAGCCGTTCGCTTTCACAAAAGCGAAGTATTCATCAATCATATCCCAGATCTCCTTGATTCCAATGCCATAGAAACCGGAATACGTCATCACTTTAGGGCTCCAGCCTGAATCGGGAGCAGGAAACAAATGCAACGCATTGCGGAAATGACCGGCGGCCAGTTTGGCTTTCTCAATATTGCTGCCATCGGCTTTATTGATCACAATTCCATCTGCCATTTCCATAATCCCTCTCTTAATCCCCTGCAACTCATCACCCGTACCGGCCAGTTGAATCAATAAAAAGAAATCCACCATGGAATGTACAGCCGTTTCACTCTGCCCTACTCCAACAGTCTCTACAAAAATCTTATCAAACCCCGCCGCCTCACAAAGTATGATCGTTTCACGAGTCTTACGGGCCACTCCTCCCAACGAACCGGCCGACGGACTAGGCCGTATAAAAGACTTCGGATGGACAGATAACTTCTCCATACGAGTCTTGTCTCCCAAAATACTGCCTTTAGAACGCTCACTGCTAGGGTCAATGGCCAGCACAGCCAGCTTCCCCCCCTTTTCAAGCACATGCAATCCGAAAACATCAATCGATGTACTTTTTCCTGCACCGGGCACCCCGCTGATACCGATACGCATCGACTTTCCCGAATAAGGAAGACACTTCTCTATCACTTCCTGGGCAATAGCCTGATGTTCCGGTTTCACACTCTCCACCAAAGTAACCGCCTGACTCAATACGGTCACATCACCCTTTACAATGCCCTCTACATATTCGTCTACAGAAAACTCGCGACGACGGGGTTTCTTACGCAGTTTCAAATAAGGATTCACAATGGATGGCTGCTCAATGCCTTTATTTACAGTCAATCCCTTATATTCTTCACTATTTTCAGGATGTTCCATAGCTATTTTTTTGAGGTTACTTTTACTTTAATAATCATCTTCGGATTGTTAGGATCATTGGTTATCATCAAAACACGCGGAGTACCCTTTACTTTCTTCAAGTTTTGGCCGAAAGCGGTAATTTTCAACTTGGTAGACGCTCCCGGTTTCAAGACACGTTTCTTCAGCTGGACTCCTAAAGCAGAATTGAACACCTGCAAGTCACGAATCTCCAGATTGGATTTTCCTACATTCTTTACAATAATGGTATGCGACTTCTTTTCATCACCCGCCAATGCCCCCATCTGTAATTCTTGGGCAGAAAGATGGATAGCAGGAGGATTCAGACGTTCCTGCTGGCTGATATGCGAGAAATCGGGCAATAACACGGCAGAGACCGGAATTTCATTTTCCTCTCCCACCTTATCTCCCAGGAAACGGGACAAATAAACAGAAGCCGTTGTCAAGCCCAGTTTAGGCAGCTTCTCCGTATCCAGAGTAATCTTGATTTTACCCGTACGCCCTCTTCCCAGTTTCTCCGGAGTGGCAATGGCACTGAGGTAAGGGGGCAAATGCATCAGCACAGGAGTATATAACTTATCCGAGGTATTGGCAATCAACAATTCCATAGTCGGTTTATCTCCTTTATTGGCATCTTCAAACTCTATTTCCTCTTTGTCCAGACGAATAGCGCCGATTTGATAAGGATGAGTGAAAGTATAGTTTTTAGGATCGGCAGTCACTTCTCCACGAATAGCCAAATAAATGGGTTTATTGGAAGCGTTGCAATAAACGCCCACACTTTTTTGGAAACGCCCGAGAGCTTTAGCGTCAAAAGTAGAGCTTACCGTCCCGGTTTTCCCTGGTGCAATCGGTTCTTTGGTCCAATCGGCAACCGTACAGCCGCAAGAAGTTGTCACATTAGATATCACTAAAGGCTTATCCCCTTTATTGGTGATTTTAAAGGTAGCTGTCACCGGATTCTTCCATAAAACGGTTCCAAATTCATGCGTTGTCTTATCAAATAATGCTTTGGGCTGCGCCTGTACTCCCAAGGCTACAACCAGTAGTAAACTTACTATCAGTGAAATATGTTTCATACAATTATTTTATGCTTTTTAGATAGCAAAGATAGATAAAAAACATCCTTTACCCATTTTTTCAGCCTATAATTTATTTAATCTTATGAATAACACTTATCTTTGCCCCTTATTAAAAATCAGATAAATTATGAAAATAGTAAAACATTACTGGTTCGTTGCCGTTGCCTTGATCACAATGATAAGTTTTTCTTCATGTGAAAGCGATGAGGAAAGAGGATTTGATATTTCAGGATTATACGGTAAGACTTGGTGGGGAGAAATGGGATTTGAAGATCCATACGGAGAACCGCTTTACAGTTATATCACATTCACCTCAGGTGCTTTCACTGATCATGGTGTAGGAACAGAAGAGCGTTGTTATTATGATGATGAACTTTATAGGGTATATAAGTTTGATTGGGAAATTCAAAACGGTTGGCTATATCTATATTATTCAGATGGTTATACATTTATAATTGAATATCCATCCGTTTCCGGCCGCTATTTCTATGGCACGGCAGAAGATGGATTTGACATCAGACTGGAATGGATAGACGGCAAAAGCGTGAGAAAAAAGTAAGTTATCTTCATCGGCAAAGTAAGATAACTAACTTTGCCGATGAAGATAACTTAAATGCCCGATGAAGATAACTTACTTTTTTTCTGAAACCACACAGTTTCCCCAAGACAACCTGTTTCCTTATTTCACCATCACCCGGTATCCTGCCGTATGCCCTCCGAACTCCGGAGCATAAGTAGACTGTACAGTCGCCATTCCCGCCTGATATTCTCCTGTCCGGTTCACATACACCGGATATTCTATCACGTATGTTCCTTTTCTCATCCGATCGATAAAGAACTGAGTCGAAGCATCTTTGGTAGCCTGATAATATCCCAGCCCGTTGCTCCATCGGAAACCCGAAACTGCCTGCAACGGTTCCATACAAGCCGCGCGGTCATCCTTGATCTGAACAAAATCCATATCACGGTCGGCCTTTACAGTCAGGCGAACGGTAATCTTATCGCCCACCTTTAACGGAGCAGATTCATTCAAAGCCTCATCCCCTTTATATAATTGGCGGCTGACAGACAATCCGTTTCCCTGCCCGCCAATTTGATCCATACTTTCTAGATATTGGGCATAAACGGCTCCCCAACCCATTCCGGCTCCTTCTTTATCCACCCTTACTTTCTTGATATTCATCACCTCACCGGACACCATCTTCTTGATATAACCGATGGCATCATCCGCCGGAGTCCGGATCACTTCTTTACCCAACGTAATCTCTACTCCTCCTGTATCCGCCAATAAATCCGAAGTTCCTGTAGTCATCAATGCATACACCGCATCAGCCGTAGCTATCGGCGTTTCCCAAGTCTGTGTCTGTTTCTGCTTCAACAGCCAGCGTTTCATTTCATCGATCGCTTTCGTATCTTTGGTTATACGCTGTATAGCTTCCATAGCAGCCACTTCAGTCGGAATTTTATAACTGAACCATGAATACCGGGCTTTGGGAGTATCAAAGTAACGCCCCATTTCGTCCGTCACAACAGAATATTCCATCAATGACTGCATAAACAGCCTGGCTTCCGCCACCTTACCGGCTTGCTGCAAGATGATAGCTCCCAATGCCTTTCCATAAATGGTCAGTTCTTTTCCCTCACCGGACAACTTGTCTATGAAATACCGGTTCACTTTTTTATCAACCGGAGCCTTGCCATCCAAAGCGCAGATATACAAATACCTGAGCACCTGTTCGGACGGACGGAGGCCGACAGCCCCTTTCTTTTCCGCTTCTTTCATGGACTGATACTCTTCGGCTGCCTGCTTGCCCAAATACCCGAACCCTTTTTGAATCATCGACCGCATTCGGCTGTCAGCCTCCTGATGGGTCAATGCATTCAGCCGGACCAGCATTTCCATCACCTGAGTGGTTACATAGCGACTGCCCTGCATACCTTTATACCAACTCCATGCGCCGTCGGCATGTTGCAATTCTCCCAGTTTCTCTACAGAAACAGCCAGTTGGCTATTCATTGTATTCAGGTCAAACAAAGTAGCGATACGCTGTTTTTGTTCGGCTTCATTGGTAGCTTCTGTCAACCAAGGAGTTTCAGCCAACAGGATATTTTTCAGTTCCTGATTCTTTTGTAGATTGCTCATAAAAGTCTCCTTCGTGCCACCTTGAGCCTTCCAGCTATCAAAGACTTGCTTGATACGGGGATTTTCTTTGACTATACAGGCAGCCAATGACCGGGCATAATAAGCGGTAGCCCAGGAAAGAGCATCTTCATTCTGAGGATGAGCCACTACAGGCAAAGCCTGCACGGCATACCAAGCCGGATGGGCAGTAAATTCTACGGTCAACCGTTGTTCGGAAGCCGTTTGGCTATGCTTGTTAAACAGATTTTCCAAAGAGAACGTATGCACACCTTCCCCATTCACGTTCAGAGGAACGGTTTCCGTCACCCACTGTTTGTCTGTCAGTACGGGGATGTAACGCTGTTCTCCATCACTGAAAGTATCTCCATCCGCTACCATCCGGCATGCCATTACCGTATATTTGTCACTCACTTCAAAAGTAAAGTTCACATGCCCGGTCTCTCCTCCCTTCACATCAAACTTCTGTTTCTGTGAATAGAAGACCTTTTCTGTTTCCGGATGGAACAATTCCATGCGGACAGTCCCTTTCACTCCCTTGTCCGACAGGTTCATCAGTGAAGCGGCAATATTCGCCTTATCTCCCACGCGGACAAAGCGGGGCATATTAGGCTGAAGCATAAACTCCTTGCCGGCAGTAGCGGTAGCTTCTATCTTTCCATAATCCACATTCCGGGTATGTGCCAAGCCCATAAACTTCCATCGGGTAAGGCTCTCGGGCAGTACAAAGGAAATACTTACTTCGCCTTTTTCATTGGTGCGGAGCTGTGGGTAGAAGAATGCCGTTTCCGCAAAGTTTTCACGTATCTGTACATCACCCGTTTCTGTCCGTTCTTCAGCACTGTCCATTTCTGCATTTTCCTGTGCAGACGTCTCTACCCTTTCTTCCCGGAACACCACATCAGCAACAGCCTCTTGTTTCATCACAGCATTTGCGACACTCGTACCTTTCATCTTCACAGCCCCTGCAAGAGCGGCACGAGGCATGCCTCCATAGCCTACCGCCATAGCCTCCGTTCTTCCTGTGAACGGAACCAGCAATTCACTATATTTCAAAGAAGCCTCACGAAGCATCTTCAACGGAAAATGAACATACAAATAGGCGTTCCGCATAGAAGATGTATTCCAATAAGTCAATGGAGCCACATAATGAAAATCCGGTCTGAAGTCCAGCCGATGTGCACTATAGACCTTATCCAGCGAAGCATCATACATGGTAGCCAGCATTTCGGCCTCAGCCGGGCGACCGTCCGGATAAAGCACCGTCAGTTTCCATTCCTCTTGCTGTCCCGGACGGAGTTTGTCACGGAACGTAGTCCATTTCAACTGTAACTTCTTCTCAGGGGCCGGTTTCATGATCTGTGCATGATGACTGTAAAGTCTTCCGTCTTTCACAAATGCCAGACTGACCAGAATGCCGTCACCATATTCTTTCTTATAAGGGAAGCGGAAACCGGCCACCGAGTCCGAAAGCTGTATACGTTTGCTTTCCAAACGCTTATTTCCTGCAAATACATCATAAAGCAGATAGACATTCTTTTCGCTGCTACCTATATATATAGTAGCTGGAGATGCCGCGTCAAATTCCAGACCATCCTGATAGAACCAATCCGTTGTCGCGATGGGCGGACGCTTGTCGTTCAAGGAGAACAGAAGAAAATTCTTAGATGCCGTACACTCTCTGCCCTGCGTATCCTTAGCCGAAAGCTTCAAACGATAATTACCGGAAGGCAGGGTATAAATAGCCTCAGGGAGAAAACTCGTGTTGACTTGCACCGTACCGGTCAATACCTTTCTACCTTCTTTTTCCTGACCGTCTTTCTGCTTCTCCATCTCGACCACCTGATAAGTGACCGGAGTATCTACCGGCTCACCCGAAAGGTTCATGGCTGTCAGTTTTATTTCCAGTTTCTTTTCTTTCACCCAATGATCGGGCAGATGATCCATATTCAGCACCATTGAAGTGCTTCCTAAAGGCAATGACAAATTAGCTTGCTGTGTCTCACCCGCACCATCCGTCACATCCGCCTGTATGCGGTATGTATAATACCACAACGAAGACGCCCTCCTGTCCGAATCTATTTCAAAATGCACCGGAACGCTGAACTTACCTTCCGCATCGGTCATTGCCTCTCCTTCCCAACGGGCTGAGCTTAGGTCCATAAACCGCCAGAACCAGGCATAGGAACGGGATATGCTATAATGTACCCTGGCATGCTGCACCGGCGCACCGGCAAAAGTCTTTGCCATACCCACCACTTCTATAGAGTCACCCGCTTGATACTCCACTTTCACGGGCTCAAACGTGACATCAAAGGTGGGACGTTTATATTCTTCTACCTTAAAACTGACAGAAGTATCGGCCGCACGCAAACTAAAATAACCGGTCAGGCAAGGAGAGGGTAAAACAAACTGTCCGCTGAATGAGCCAAACTCATTCGTCCTCACTTCTACTTTTCCTGTTTCATTATTATTCGCATCATACAGGGATACCGTATATTTTTTATCTGCCAGCACACGCGTAGAATCCTTTTCCATCTCGTATGCCAAGCCGGATACATATACGGTTTGACCGGGCCGGTAAACGGAGCGGTCGGTAAATAATTGCAAAACTTCTTTCCTCTTGCTCTCTTGATAGTAATAATCGTTTTTCCAAAGATTCAAGATGGGCATCGCATTATCAGCCGCCGTATGTGCATTGTACCCGTATCTTTTACTTTTCAGGAAATCCAGTTTCAGCGTACCCTGTTTATCCGCCTGATAAGTCTGTTGGGGAGCATATCCTCCCCCCTTCTCCGTATAAACGGTTACTTCCGCTTCCGAAACCGGCTGTCCGCTCCCTGCATCTACCACCACCAGCTCCAACGTACCATCCGGCAGCGGGCGGTAAATGGTCTTTAAAGCGGTGACATACATCAATGTTCCGTCCGAAACGCCCTTCTTGCCATCGGGCACAGCCTTTAAGAAATAAATTCCTGCTTGCGGAGCCTGTATGATCAGGGTGGTATCGACATTCAAATAATCCGCAGTAGGCTTCAAAGCGTAATGCTCCTCGCGTTGCAAACGGGCATATTTACTTTCAAAGCCGGCAGTCCGGTTCTGCAATACGGCAGAGGTAACGGGTAAATTCACCTTATAGAGTTGCAGGGTGATGCCGGTAAGGTTCTTATAATTTACCTTCACCGACTGCTGTTCACCCGGGTAAGCCGTAGCTATTTCCAGTGAAAGACTTGCATTCAGAATTTCTCGTTCTATATTCTTCAGCTGGTTGATCCCTTCGTAACGGGGGTATCCGGCTATTCCTTCACGAACTATCCGCAAGCGCTCTACCTGATTATTTTGATACTGTAGGAATTGTGCCAAAGCCAGATAAGCTTCAGGGACTGTTTTCACAGCCGGATAAGTATGCATCCACTTCCGGAGTTCCTGTTGGCATACGTCATTCGAGAAGTTTCCGGAAAAATGGCGGTACAGGTAATTCAATGCATCTATCCCGGTCAGCAACCAACCCTCGCGCTCCGTTTCCGTATCGTATGCTTTCAGCAAGGACTGATAAGTCTGCATGACAGCTGCCGTCAGGTCGCAATCAGAGACGGGGACAAACTGATAAGTCACAAACCGATCCATATCCGTCATATCCGCAGGCAGACTGTTTGTCTGATTTGCTTTAGCAGCCGCCTGCCACCTGTACTGCTGCATGATCTGTATGGCACGACGTGCCAGCAGATTGTACAGATTATCACGGAAATACCGTTTGCTTGCTTCCCCCACCTTTACCATAGGTTTAAACTTCTCAACCGGGACAAGCAATAACTTATCTTTGTCTTTCAAGGATAATTGCAGATAATCAAATCCTTTTTTTATACTGTCGGTCATCGTCATTTCCCCCAGAATGGAATACAATATAGCTTTGTCCTCCACACTGCCGGTTTGGGAAGCCCATTGTTCCAGCCCTTTCATATCTACCTTCAAGCTATCGGGCGTTAAAAGGGAACGGTACTGCATGGCAGTGAGATAGGCTTTCATCATTTGCGGTACATTCTGTTCCGCTTTTGCTTTATCGTAGATTTTCATTGCTTCGGAAATAACCGATTGGGGCAGATCCTTTCGTTCCAATACTTCCAGTTCTTTCCACATTTTATCGTATGTTTGTGCCTGCATAGGAGCCAATACGCTCATTACCAGCAACACGATCAACAAATAATACCGAATTTTCATAGTGGCAATCTTTTAGTTCATACTCAGTATCCTTTTAACAAAGAAACGAAATAGATGTTGAAAGACTGCACACGTTTTAATTAAAATAACTAAAACAGGGAAGGAAAGATCTTTCAGCGCAGCCAAAACAAACGTTGAAGGAGTATATGTTTCCAACTAACAAGAATTTCTTGTTAGTTGCTTCCAAGGCAAGTTCTCCATCTTTATAAATATTATCCACATGTTGACTAATATTCTGCTGAGTAGTACAATATATATCTGCCAATTGATTTTGTGTCAACCATAAATCCTCATCGGCAAAACGTACAGATATACGAGTTATTTCGTTATCATCTTAATAAAGTATAATTTTATTTTCTTCTTTCATTAGTCTACTTTTCTTTTTTAAAGAATAACAGATAGTAAATCTACCTCTGAAATATGAGTGAATTTATAATACTCATCTGATTTAAACGGACTCAAGAAGTAACCTTTTAAAAGTTCTTTTTAAATCCTTATGATTGCTCCAATTCGTGCACAAAACGAAGACCTCCCCCCACCTTAGCTGCCAAATCCACTTGCATAAGTCCGAACCGCTTGCGCATTTCCTTTACAAACAATGACAATGAATCACTCATAATTACACCCTTTAGGGTACAAATATAACAAAGATATCTAGGATTACATCCTAATGGATATAATTTGTTAGTTTCTTTCGTATAATATACCCGAAAGGGTGCAAAGCGGTAGTTAGTGAAAAGAGAAGAAGTATATGCGAAGTAATAAGTTTAAGATATCATTGGAGAGTTATCAATGGGCAGCCATACCACTCACGAAACTTCATACCATAGCTTTGAAATTACCCGACCGATGAAACACCAATGACAATCCGGCAAAACCAAGCAACACAGTAGTCCATTCATTCGTATTATGCCCCAAAGGCAGAAAAAGAAAGCGGAAAGAATAAGTGTCCTCAAATCCAGCATCCAAAACAGA
Source organism: Bacteroidaceae bacterium (assembly GCA_011959205.1). Classification (GTDB taxonomy): domain Bacteria; phylum Bacteroidota; class Bacteroidia; order Bacteroidales; family Bacteroidaceae; genus Phocaeicola. Next base: position 7,337 of record BLLV01000014.1, on the reverse strand, counting down.
ACGACGGAAAATGAAGAAAGACAGCAGGGACAGCAGGAGTGCCACCCCCATGACTATACAAATACTCTGCTTTAGAAGACGCACACTCTTAGGATATTCCATTACTTGCCTCAACAATAGGTACGCAAAATAGAGAGTAGTGGAATTTCGAACAACACGGACAGAAGCAAAAGTATTAATCGAAGTAAAACAAAGTATTATATCATATACCCACAGCAGAAATACAATCCTATCTATTCCAGTTCTGTTCAGAAAAGCAAAAGGATTCGCCCAAATAATACACGCTAAAAGCAATATAAGCTTCAATCCGTAAGGGTCATTCACAAAAAACAACATCATACCTATCACTGCAACAATCACAAGAACAATGATATTGCTGCGCACAATCAACTTATTTTGTGTGGGCATACTTTAACAATGGACGGATCAAGTTAACAGTCATACCCCCTATCAATACCAGAAACAGCATCTGCATCCCAATGTTACGCAACAGAGCAAACGGAGGAGTTACATTATTGGAAAGATACAATATGAGCTGTTCCATTTCATCCGGAAACGACAGGACAAAACGGTAGAGAAAACGTGGTATGATATAAAAAAAGTAGTACCCCATAAACAGATTAACCAATATGGAATAGACCAGCAGGCAATATTTCTCCACACCTATTTTAATTCCGCCAACGGGTATACTACTCCATCATTGGCGGAAGATGTGTTCAAAGATTGTCTCTCCATTCCCATAGGGGAACTCAACACAAAGTATAATCCCAATCAAGGTCGCAAATATAACTATTATAACAACAATTCCCCAACGTACCAAGCCATTGGGTATTGTTCCTAGTATTTCCCTTACCTTTTCTGAACGAAGTTCTATTCTATCGTGACTTTCAATATTTTCTTTTTCCATATCAATTTCCCAGTTCCAGTTGGTTTTTAACTAAATTGAAATATGTTCCTTGTTTTTCTATGAGTTCGGTATGCGTACCCTTTTCTACTACCTTTCCACTGTCAATAACAACTATTTGATCGGCATTCTTTACAGTGGAAAGACGGTGCGCCACCACCACTACGGTACGACCCTTATAAAATTCATCCAGATTTTCCACAATCTCCCGCTCGTTCTTGGCATCAAGGGAATTGGTAGCTTCATCCAAAAATATAAAATCTGGATTTTTATAAACCGCTCTTGCTATAAGGATTCTCTGCTTCTGACCTTGGCTGAGACCTACTCCATCACGACCGATTTTCGTATCGTACTTTAAGGGTAACGACATGATATATTCGTGAATACATGCGATTCTTGCCGCCTGTTCAAGTCGTGCTGTATCGACATTACCGTCATCCACGGCTATATTACGAGCGATTGATTCCGAAAAAATTACGCCATCCTGCATGACTACCCCACAGTGCCTGCGCCACCATTTCAGATTATACTCATTAATATTCTTGTCCGAAATCATTATAGCCCCTTCCGATACTGGATAATACCCTAACATTAACTTAATAAGCGTTGTCTTTCCACTACCGCTTGCTCCGACAATAGCCGTAACCTTGCCCTCATGTATCTCAAACGTGATATTATCCAATGTATTTTTTAGGGCGTGAAGATTGTACTTGAAGTTTACTCCATTAATCCGAATTGCTTTTTCACCAACAAATTTCTTTGTTTGATTGTTTTTGCTCTCTTCATTTCTTAATTGATGAATTTCATTGATACGTTCCAGTGAAATCTTCACGTCCTGCAAAGAGTAGATAAAGTTCATCAACTGTTCAATCGGAGAATTCAGTTGCCCCACTATGTACTGAATGGCAAGCATTGCGCCCAATGTAATATGTCCATCGATTACTGCTGTTGCAGCCAATACGGTGATAAGGACATTTTTCAACTCGTTGATAAATATGTTACCTGCTTCTTGAGTTTGTTGAAGTTTTAGCGATTTCATTTGTACAGCAAATAAATCAGCTTGTGTATCCTCCCATTCCCAACGTCTTCGTTGCTCGCAGTCTTGTAACTTTATTTCCTGTATAGACGTAATAAATTGATAAGTCTTATTTTGATTAATAGACTGTTGTTCAAATAATTCATAATCAATTATTTTCCTTCTTGATAGAAATAAGGCTATCCACAGTCCATATATAGTGCTTCCTAATAGAAACACTCCAAATATTACTTTATCATATATAAACAGAACAACTCCAAAAACTAAAAAACTGAGCATGGAGAACATTATGCTTAATACCTGATTTGTAAGAAAAGACTGCACTCTAGAATGATCTCCTATTCGTTGCAATAAGTCACCAAGCAATTTTGTATCAAAGAAAGACATTGGCAATTTTAATAATTTAATAAAAAAATCACTCACCAATGAGATGTTTATACGCATAGATATATGTAGTAAGAACCATCTTCGAATAAAATCTGTAGCGGTTCTTCCCAGTACAATTGTAAATTCTCCTAAAAGTATTAACCATATAAATCCGATATCCTTATGACTTATACCAATATCAACAATTGACTGGGTTAAAAATGGCATAATTAGTTGGAGTATACAACTTAATAAAAACCCAAGAAAAATTATAGAAAAATATTTTTTGTATTGCAATATATAGGATAACAAAAATCTGAAAGAACGCCTCTCTACTGTCTTTGTTTCTGTTTTTTTGTTATAAAACGAGTCGGTAGGCTTTAGAAACATAGCAAGACCATTACTCTCTCCATCAACTTCAGTTGATAACCAATGTTTTTCAAATTCCTCCTTTTGATATTTGACCAGCCCCTTACTAGGATCGGCAATATAAAATGCTCCTTTTTTATCATACTTATATAAAACAACGAAATGTTTTTGATTCCAGTGTAAAATACATGGTAATAAGCTAGCCGCCAATTGCTTCGATGAAATTCTACGGCATTCAGGGATGAATCCAATTTGTTTGGCGATCTGATAAATACCAAGCATTGACACACCTTCAGAAGTAACAGAACACAGTTCTGATAATTCTTCATATGAATAAGTTCCTTTGTATTCATCGCAAATCATTTTTAAACAGGAAGCACCACATTGCATACTGTCACGTTGTCTTACGAATTTCATTTGAATTTATCTATTTGACTAAATCTATTTTTCTATTTCGCTATTATTTGTATTTTGCCATTTGGAAGCCTTACCTTTACCAATATTATACCGAAAGCTAAGCTGAACAATGGCATTATTCACCTTGTCGTTATTCCATGTAGTATATTGATAATCAGGAATAATAATTTTATTGTAAGTACGCTTGGAAATTGCACTTGTCGGAATTGCCATAGCTAACATCATTGAGAGCTTGTTTTTAAGCAGAGAGGTTTGGACACCTAATATCAATTGTTCGCTCTGCCCATATCTTTCGCCCTGTAATAATGGTTCTTTATCATACCGAAGAAAGTATCCGGAAATAAGAGCTAAACATTTATGGGCTTGCCAAGTAGTTGTTACATCCAGATACCATGTGTGACCGTCACGCCATGAAGTTTGTTCCTCCGCACGTCTCTTATGCCACTGATAATTAGTAGCGAAATCGATTTCTATATTGTGAGGAAGTGTGTAATTGCCATTAAGACCAATATACTGATGAACATAATCGCCATTTATTAGAGTTTCTATTACCCTATCTCTATTGACATAATACCAAGGCGTGATTTCACGTGAGGAATGCTTATACAGATAGGTAAGCTGAATAATATTCTTCAAATCGACTCTATACTGCATATAGTGCATAATTTTCGCTTTCAGCCCAGGATTGCCCTTATGCCAAAGAAAGGCATTGCGCTGATAAGTTACTACCGACAATTGGTCAAGATTGGGATGTTGCACATCACAATAATAATTCGCATATATAGACATAAGTTTAAAAGGCCGCCAAAATGCTTTAACTAATGGTATCCATGAAAAATTTCCGTCCGAAAGGACATCATTTTTTTCATCAACATATAAGAAATTACTTCCTACAACAAAATTAAAATTCTTTGCGAGATTAACATTTACACTAAAATAGGCATCATGCCGACTTTCTCTAGATGAAAAGAGTCTTGCATTGCTTGGCCGGTCATAATTGGTATAATTCTTATTTGTAAAAGTATAGCCAATGGTACTGCTCAGCCTATCATTCCATACATATCTGACATCAGCATTGGTCCGCCAGTAGTTCTTCTTTCCTTCGTATTGTTGATGCGTTATATCCGTTAACAAAGAATATTGCTTATTTTCATCTACATTATAATAGTTATAAGTCACATCACCAGATAGATACAGTTTATTGTTTATAGAACCTCTATAATAAGCTCCTGTTGTAATATTAGAAGCATGATACTTACCAATAGAACTGGATAAAAAGCTTTGAGTAATATCATTGTATGTTTTCTTATCTTTTCCTTTATTACTATTTATCCAAGTCTGTAATGAAAAAACATGCTGTGGATTGATTTTATAATCAACACCCATGCTGAAATTTAAATTAGTCAAGCTATTACTACCGTTAGGTTTGTTATAATCTTCCGTTGCTGTACTTTCTCGAATGTCCTTATAAGTCTGTTCGTAAGACACCGCTTCAAACTGCAGCTTATTCTTCATCCCCACATCCCCATACATATTCCATTTCTTTGTAGCATAGGTATAGGTTAAACCTTCATCTGCGTTATAAGAATGCTTTTTCCTTAAAGCCAGCATTCCTTTAGCATGAGCACCTATATCAAACCCGATATAAGTGTTACTTAAAATGACATTCATTACAATGGGAGTGTCACCGTATTTCCCTTTAGGATATCTAAGAATCTCAATTTTTCGAATACGCTTAGGGTTGAGATTGCGAATATACTCCAAACCCACATCTCTGCCTTCGACTATAATAGGCACATCTTGATATTCTCCTATCTTAATTGCTTCGGTCATCCAGTTTATCTTAATTCCTTGTAGTTTATCCAATAGTTGCAATGTATTTACACAGGCTTTTCTCAAAGAGTCGGTTATATAATACACCTCCGATGAAGCATCCTTTTTAACCCTATCCGCTGTAACTGTTACTTCGCCTAATGTCAATGGAATCAATATAATTTCTATAGGAACTTTCTTTATCTCTACATTCTGAATTTGACACCCAACACAAGATACTCGTAAAAAGCTATTTCCTGCATCTTCTACTTTAATTTCAAAGCATCCATCGTGATTTGTGGCCACACCAAAGAGAAGCGTACTATCAGACTTCTGACACAACGCTACATTGGCATAAGAGATAGGTTCTCCTTCCGCATTACGAACTCGCCCTGAAATGACTTGAGCAATAAGTACTATTGGAGATAGCAAGACAATTATTATAAACAGCAACCTTTTCATACCGCTTTTTCTTCTTTGAGAATTTTACTATTATTGAGTACACGCCAACAATAGTCTTGAATTCTATTTTCAAAAATAGAGTAGTCGCTGCAATGTCCACAAGTTACCTTATTATTTTCATTTATCCTATCTTCTCTAACGATGGGACAGCCACAATAACAAAGAGGGTAATAAAGACAATCGCTGCAGATGCAGTTTTTATCAAATAAATCGTACTCTTGGAATATCGGTTTTTCTTTCCATACAATATCTCCATTAGTGTTAATATATCCCCTCAGCTTGTCTATTGGACGTTTGTCGCATTTTTCAACCCCACCATTATAAAAAAACATATTATAGTGTTCTTTTTCAACATAGCACATGGAGAACACATGCTCTGTACACAGTTCAAAGCCAGCATCTACAAGTTTCTCTTGTAGGGTTCTTAATTCCTCAATTTTAACTTTTTCTTCTTTGATTTGCCAAACCTTCTGCAAATCAACTTTTATACGACATCGGTCTTCGATGGGGATATATTCGCAAATATCATTTAATAGATTGCTGCTTTTTAATGTTGCTAAAGTATAGTTCAGCCTCAATACAACTTCCGCCTTCTGATTCAGCTTTAACAACTCAACTATATTGTTCAATATCAACGCAAACGAATTGTCACTATGGTTGTCATGTTTATTTAGATTGTGTACTTTCTCATCACCGTCTATAGCTATTTGGTAATAATGAACTTTGTTTCGTGCAAGCATTTTTATATTTTCATCATTCAGTAATGCTCCATTTGTTGTTATTCCAGCACTATAATCCACACCATTAGCATTGCAAAAAGAAAACAGTTCAGACGAAATCCAATCGATAATTTCAGGCTGAGTTAACGGTTCTCCCCCAAACCATGACAACACATAGAAATCTATATTATTCTCTATTATGTACTTTTTTATGTGCTTAATAATTAACCGAATTTTCTCGTTGTCTATTTTAACTGGCTCATGCTTCTGAATGCAGTACCAGCAATTATAATTACATTCGTATGTAGGAACTATCGTTGTTTTATATTCTTTTGAACGAATAAATCGATTCCGAATATCTTTCAGTACAGCCCGTTCATCACTATCGTTGTCCACTATAAACTCTAAAGTTTTAAAATACTCTATGATTGATTTGTGAGAATTCATGAAAGAATCTGGAGTCTGTAAGATTTGGAGACAAGAATCAATTTTATCTTTATCTATTTTTATAAATTCCTTGTTTACTCCGTTGAATATAACTGAGTTATATGAATCTAACGGAACGATATATAAATATTTATTAGCTCTCATTTTTTGAAAAGGATTAAGTTATGCACGAATCAAAGAAAGATTCGTGCATAACAATTATAAAACCAGGTTTCTTCTATATGGATTTTTTACTTCCATATACACCTTATCAACAAAACCAAGTGCATTTATCGCACTTGTCACATTTGTTGCATTTCTCTGAATTTTCACCAGGTTTGGTAATTTCGGAGTTCTCAACATTTTCCCCTCCCAATACATTGATCATTTCTTCTTCACTAAGGATAGTAGAATTGATCTTCTCTAATTCTTGAATGTTCATTTGAATTGAATTTAATGTTATGCCTACTTTTTAGCGGTTCAGCATTCGCTCCTTCTGTCAGTTTGGTCTGTGCCAAATGGCCCGTCAGTCATTTAGCAATTCAAGGTAAAAGCAAATCACCGCGGTCTTCATACTTCCCTCCTTGAATACATTGCAAACCCGTTGGCGGAATTAAAATAGCGCATATTTAACTCGACCAATGGGCTTTTCATTTTTGTAGTTAATATATTGGAGGATTGTAAGTGCGCTAATCTTCCCGATAATCTGGGTAAACAATCCATCCGTATCTTTCGCATAATTCCTTATAATCATGAATTGGTCACACAATGGCGAGAACAGGGTTTCGATTCTTTTTCTCGCCTTGGCAAAAGCCGGAAATACAGG
>BLLV01000013.1 GCA_011959205.1 Bacteroidaceae bacterium | reverse complement strand
TTGTTTATACACCAGTCCTCCAATGTATGCCGTTCGCTGTCGAAGTTCACCGCCACCTTCACCATCGGCAGTCCGCACAGTGCGAAGCGTTCGGGGTAGTCCTTCAGGTCTATCTGCCGCATGGCTTCCCAGGCAGTCTTGTCCAGTTTCAGCTCCACTATATAGAGTAAGGTACGGGTACGTATAACCAAGTCTATCCGTCCACGCGGGGTGCGCACTTCCACATCCACATAGGCGCCCAGCAGACTGAAGATGATGTAGAACACCTGTTGGTAATGGCCTTCCGACCGGGCGTTGTCACAATAGGGTACGGTGGAGAGGAACGTCTGAAGCAGGCGGAGGGCACCGTCTATGTCATCGTGCATTAAGGCGCGGGCCAGTTTTGCCACCGTTGTGTTTGTGGCTGCCGTATCGTTCGTGATATATTCGGGAATGAGGCTTCTCATCAGTCCGATACGTACTTCCTTGTTGGGAATGTCCAATGTGTATATTTCAACGAGTTTGTCGTAATCCTTTATGGTGATATATCCACTTTGGTATAGCAACGGGGTGATACTGGTCATGCGCTCCGTGGGGGCGTCGAAATCACTGGCCACCGCTTCCGTACCTCCTATCCGGGAAGGCACGACATGGTATTTCTTCAGCATCTCTATCAGATAGGTAGGTGTTCCGCTTCCGAACCAGTAGGAGTTGAACGTTCCGGCACGGAAAGTATTCATCAGGCTGAACGGGTTGAAGATGTCGGGAGACGGCCATGCGAAGTGGTAGCCATCGTAGTTTTCTTTCAGCTCGGCTAAGACCTTTTCACGGGTGAGGCTCATCCGTTGTGCCAGGATATCCAGGTCAGGGGACATTGCGGTCAGCAGCTCTTCTTCCGTGATGCCGCAGATTCCGGCGTAGTCCGATTCTATACTGATGTTGGTCAGGTTGTTCAGCTCGCTGAAGATGCTCAGTTGCGAGAATTTGGTGATCCCGGTCAGGAAGACGAATCGCAGATAGGGGTCGCATGCTTTCAGGGGACTGTAGAAGTTGCGCATCACGTTGCGCAACAGGGGGAGTGACTTCTCCTCGTGCACCACATCCAGCAGGGGGGCGTCGTATTCGTCAATCAGTACCACCACACGCTGGCCTGTCTGCTGGCAGGCACG
>BLLV01000012.1 GCA_011959205.1 Bacteroidaceae bacterium | reverse complement strand
CACCTAGGTGACAATGGCTCTTCACCTAGGTGAAATCCCGTCTTCACCTAGGTGAAGCATCAAACTTTTCCGCCCTCTTCAGGGATGCTGACGGGTGTTCGTCCTGCATAATGGCACTTGCCGGCTGATTCCTATACATCCGGTAATCTGCCGTGTTCCAAGTATGGCCTTCCTTGTAGGTACCGGTTGGGGCGGTGACCTTTAACGGACAATGTTTCTTAAATGAAAAAGCCGTGCTGTTTGTCTAATTTTAACACAGATTCCCTTCCCGGTTTAGCTATTTTGCATTAACTTTACATCTCAATTAAAGGTCTTGAAATGTGATATGGAGAATGATGTGAGGGTGTGTCAAAACTCAATTTTTGAAGATATGAACTTATAATTTGAAATTTGAGCACCCTCAAAAGGCTGAAAAAGGGTCGTATCATTGCTCAATACAGAGCTTGATACGACCCTTTTTTAAATGTCATAGTTACAATCTATAACTTTTCGGAGGGAACATTTTAGTTTTGATACACCCTCTTGTTTGTAACATTCTAGTTGCGGAATTTTAATCCGTCACCAGCAGTTTCTACGATAATCGGTTTGCTTCGGTCTACTTCTTGTGACAATAGCTTTTTGGACAAATCATTCAGCAAATAGCGCTGGATGGCACGTTTCACAGGACGGGCGCCGAACTCGGGATCATAGCCTGTGCCGGCAATGAAACGGACGGCCTCATCGGTCATTTCCAAAGTAATGCCGTTGCCGGCCAGCATATTCTTGATACCGTTGATTTGTAACATCACAATCTGTTCTATCTCTTCTCTGTTCAGAGGCAGAAACATGATTGTTTCGTCTATACGGTTCAGAAACTCCGGTCGTATCGTCTTTTTCAGCATGGACATTACCTCTTTCTTCGTCTCTTCAATCACCACTTCGCGATTTTCGTCATTAATCTTTTCGAACTGGCTTTGAATGTACGCGCTGCCCAGGTTGGAAGTCATGATGATAATCGTATTCTTGAAGTTTACCGTACGTCCCTTGTTGTCGGTCAGACGTCCGTCGTCCAACACTTGCAGCAGAATGTTGAACACATCCGGATGTGCCTTCTCTATTTCATCAAACAATACCACAGAGTATGGTTTGCGCCGGACGGCTTCCGTCAACTGACCGCCTTCATCGTAACCTACATATCCGGGAGGCGCTCCGATCAGACGGGATACAGAGTGTTTCTCCTGATATTCGCTCATGTCGATACGCGTCATCAGGCTCTCGTCATCAAACAGGTAGTCAGCCAATGCTTTGGCAAGTTCTGTCTTACCCACACCGGTAGTACCCAGGAAGATGAATGAACCTATCGGACGTTTCGGATCCTGTAATCCGGCACGGCTGCGGCGTACGGCATCGGATACGGCTGCTATGGCTTCATCCTGACCTACCACACGCAGATGCAGTTCCTGTTCCAGATGAAGCAATTTGTCACGTTCGCTTTGCAGCATCTTGTTGACCGGTATCCCTGTCCACCGTGAAACAACATCGGCAATATCCTCGGCGGTAACCTCTTCCTTGATCATGGCACTGTCACCCTGCTTGTGCTTCAGATCTTCTTGAATATCCTTGATCTCATTCTCTAAAGCCTGCAATTTTCCATAACGGATTTCGGCCACTTTGCCGTAATCTCCCTCACGTTCCGCTTTCTCGGCCTCGAACTTCAATTGTTCTATTTCCTGCTTGTTTTGCTGAATCTTGTTGACCAGTTCCTTTTCACTCTGCCATTTGGCTTTGTAAGAGGTTTCCTGTTCTTTCAGTTCGGCAATCTCTTTATTCAGCTGTTGTAATTTCGGCTCGTCTTTTTCACGTTTGATGGCCTCACGTTCAATTTCCAGTTGTTTCAGGTGACGTGAGATTTCATCTAGTTCTTCGGGCACAGAGTCACGTTCCATGCGCAGTTTGGCAGCAGCTTCATCCATCAGGTCAATCGCCTTGTCCGGAAGGAAACGTTCGGTGATGTAACGGTTACTCAATTCTACAGCGGCAATGATGGCTTCATCTTTGATACGCACCTTGTGATGGTTTTCGTAACGTTCTTTCAATCCACGAAGAATAGAGATGGTGCTCAGCGTGTCCGGTTCGGTTACCATAACGGTTTGGAACCGGCGTTCCAGTGCCTTGTCCTTTTCGAAGTACTTCTGATACTCGTCCAGAGTAGTGGCGCCGATGCTGCGGAGCTCACCACGGGCCAAGGCGGGTTTCAATATATTGGCGGCATCCATGGCACCTTCACCTTTACCGGCTCCGACCAAGGTATGGATTTCATCGATAAACAGGATGATGCTGCCTTCGGCCTTGATCACTTCGTTGACAACAGATTTCAGACGTTCTTCAAATTCACCTTTGTATTTGGCTCCGGCAACCAGTGCGCCCATATCCAATGAGAAGATTTGTTTGTTCTTCAAGTTGTCGGGTACATCCCCTCGGATGATACGGTGTGCCAAGCCTTCAACAATGGCAGTCTTGCCGGTACCCGGCTCACCAATTAAAATCGGATTATTCTTGGTACGGCGGCTCAATATTTGTAATACCCTACGTATTTCTTCGTCACGTCCGATAACCGGATCAAGTTTTCCACTGCGGGCAGCCTCATTCAAATTAATGGCATATTTGCTTAAGGATTGATAAGTGTCTTCGCTGGATTGTGAAGTTACTTTTTCCCCCTTACGTAGTTCTGCTATGGCGGAGCGCAGCTCCTTGTCTGTCATGCCCGCGTCTTTCAGTATGGTGGCGACAGTACTCTTTACATTCAGCAAAGCCAGGATGACCGCTTCCAGTGAAACGAACTCGTCACTCATCTCTTTGGAATACTGTATGGCTCTTTGTAATATCTCGTTGCTTTCACGGCTAAGGTAAGGTTCTCCTCCCGAAACCTTAGGCAGCGAGTCGATTTGCTTGTCGATGACCAGTGCGATCTGCTGGGCGTTCATTCCCAGTTTCTGGAAAATGAAGTTGGTGACATTTTCACCTACTTTCAGTACTCCGGCCAACAGATGCACAGGCTCGATAGCTTGCTGTCCGCGGGCTTGGGTCAAGTTCACCGCTTGTTGCACTGCCTCCTGTGATTTAATTGTGAAGTTGTTAAAATTCATATTGTATCTCCTTTCTAAATGTTATTCAAATACCTATTGCAAACGTAACCGCTACGGCTTTGTTCAATGGCTTTCGCGATTTCATTTGATCATCGTCAAATAGTTTGCCAAAAAGGAAAATAAAGCCTGGGAGGTAAAATAAGCAGACAAATTGACAGGGGTTTCCGGCTTCTAAATGAAAAAAAGTCCGAATTGTACACAAAAAGGCAGATAACTCTTTTTGTAGGCAGATGATAATTGCTATCTTAGCATCGAAATCATAAAATGAAAGCGAGATGACAAATGAAATAAAGTTTGCAGATACTGTAATTCTGATGGATGTAGCCTATGTAGATAGGGTGGCGGCTGATTTATCCAGGCATTTTGGCGAAGTGGTGGGCCGTAAGTTGCCGAAAGCCGATTTGCCGGTGTTGCTGGAATGTCTGTCACTGGATAGTGGAATACCTTTGGGGGAGAATGCGGTTCAGGTATTATTTATTTATGACGAGGAAAGTAAGAAAATGGGTGCTTTCGAGCCGTCGGATTTGGAAAAGGAATTAAATAATGTGGCATTCAAGAGCCAGTTGGGAGAGTTCGCCCTCTATTCTTTCGAGCCGTCGGATATGGCTAGTCGCGAAGAGTTGTTTCTGGAGTCTTTGAAAGTGGTGGCTGACGCGAAAGAAGTGAAACGGGTGATTGTCGTCCCTGCCGAAGAAGAATATGGTGATAAAGTTCCTGCCATATTAAATAAGGTGGACGGAAAAGAAAAGATGACGGTATTCGGCATGAATCCTCCGGCCGGTGAAGTGGCTTATCAGTGGGAGATGTTTGGATTCGCTATTTTGCAATCGTTAGGAATTAAAGCAGACGAACTATAATCATTAAAAAACATGTCTGATTTCAGGTTAAGAGTTTTCAGTAGTGTTGCGAAAAACCTCAGCTTTACGAAGGCTTCGCAGGAACTGTTTATCAGTCAGCCGGCTATAACCAAGCATATTCAGGAATTGGAAACGATGTACCAGACACGCCTCTTTGAGCGGATGGGCAACAAGATTTTGTTGACTGATGCGGGCAAGTTGTTGTTGGAGCATTGTGAGAAAATTTTGGAAGATTACGGACGTCTGGAGTACGAGATGAACTTATTACGTAATGAGCATACCGGTGAGCTGCGCTTGGGGGCCAGCACTACGATTGCCCAATATGTGCTTCCTCCCTTGCTGGCCCGTTTCATCGAGAAGTTTCCGCAGGTGTCTTTGTCACTTTTCAGCGGTAATTCCTCTGAGGTGGAAAAGGCGTTGCAAGAACATCGCATAGATCTGGCACTGGTAGAGGGCAATACCCGGCAACCTAATTTGAAATATACTCCTTTTCTGCAAGATGAACTGGTGGCTATCGTCCATACTCGCAGCAAGTGGATGGATTATGATGAGATAACTTTGGATGAATTGAAAGAAATCCCTCTTGTGCTTCGTGAAAGAGGTTCGGGAACACTGGATGTATTGATTACCGCTTTGCATAAACACAACATAAAGTTATCAGACCTCACTGTTCGTATGCATCTGGGGAGTACAGAGAGCATTAAATTATTTCTGGAAAATAGTGAGTGCATGGGTGTTTTGTCTATCCGCTCTATCAATAAAGAACTGTATTCTGGAAAGTTTAAAGTATTGGATATAAAAGATCTGGTGATGTTTCGTGAATTTGATTTTGTTCAGTTGCAAGGACAGGACACAGGGCTTCCGGCTATGTTTATGCAATTTGCCAATCATTATAAGGAAAAGTTATAACTTATAATTAAAAACGATGAGACTGTTATTGAAATATATAGTACTTTTGCACTCTGGAAAAAGGAAATTAACGTTAAAAAGAAAAATATATGATTTCAGTAACAGCTTTACAGCAAAACAACAAAACAATTTATGTAGGCGTGCTTTCCACATTAACGGTCTTTTTATTGATGGACTATATTCCGGCATTGGCTCCGTTTTCCCGTTGGGTCACTCCTCCGGTTTCTTTATTTTTGGGGTTGATATTTGCATTGGTTTGCGGACAGGCCTATCCCAAGTTCAATAAAAAGGTTTCTAAATATTTGTTGCAATATTCTGTGGTAGGGTTGGGGTTCGGCATGAATCTTCAGGCTTCTCTGGCTTCCGGCAAGGAAGGAATGGAGTTCACGATCATTTCCGTAATCGGTACAATGATTATAGGTATGTTCATAGGGCGTAAACTTTTGAAGGTAGATCGTGATACGGCTTACCTTATCAGTTCGGGTACTGCAATTTGTGGGGGGAGTGCTATTGCTGCTGTGGGGCCTGTATTGAAAGCTAAAGATAGTGAAATGTCTGTGGCTCTGGCTACTATCTTTGTCTTGAATGCCGTTGCTTTGTTTATTTTTCCGGTGTTAGGCCATACGTTTGGGTTGGACCAGCAACAGTTTGGTACTTGGGCGGCTATTGCTATTCACGATACAAGTTCTGTGGTGGGTGCAGGTGCGGCATACGGTGAGGAGGCATTGAAAGTGGCGACTACAATCAAACTGACTCGTGCCCTTTGGATTATTCCCTTGGCATTCGCTACTTCTTTCATATTCAAGGGAAGCGGTAAGAAAGTAAGCATTCCTTGGTTTATCCTTTATTTTGTTGTAGCTATCCTCTTGAATACTTATGTGCTGGATGGTGTGCCTCAATTCGGTCAGGCTGTTTCTGAACTGGCGCGCAAGGGGTTGATTATCACCATGTTCTTTATCGGTGCTTCACTCTCTATGGATGTGTTGAGGCAGGTTGGTATGAAACCGCTGATTCAAGGTGTTGCTCTTTGGGTGGTGATCAGTATTAGCTCATTGGCTTATATTCTACTTTTCTGATAGGAATTTTATTAGAATATATAAAAAGTATGCGGATGATGTGGATTGATTAAAAAATCCTGTCGTCCGCGTGCTTTTTTACGAGAATATATAATTTAAAAGTAATAGATGAGTAATAGCACAGCGTTTGCCCCAATGATAGTGAGGAATCCTTTCCCTACATAAGGCAGCATTTCTTTTCTGCGGGAAGAGAAGAACATGGCATAGAACATATTCACCACAATGTTACTGATGATGGCTTGCATGATGCATGCCCCTACGATAGTTGCCGGAATGTTTCCACCTTGTAGCAGGTTAAGTATGAAAGGGGTGATGTCGCTTAATCCTGCTGCAATGGAGAGGATGCTCAGACCTCCTGTTCCTGCATAAGTCAATGTATAGTGAGTCAGAAATGTAAATACCACAAATAGTAAGGCAAAGATCAGAGCGACTTTGAATTCCAGCGGGTTACTTTCCGTTTCAGGTTCCTCGATAACTTCGCGCTCCCCTTTTATCGTATGCTTTTTATGGATGAATATGCCAATGCCGGCGGCGGTTACAGACATGATGAGCAGATATGGGTAAATATCCAGAAAGATGGAAGTGCTGAAAATCAGAATCAAAATCATGAAACGCAGGAACATCATGCTGATGGCAAGCATCATGGCAGATACATATTCCGGTATTTCATGCGTTTGTACCCGTTTGCATTTGCGGGCAAGGATGGAAATGGTAGCGGTGCTGCTATACAGACCACCGATAATACCCGATACCAGCGTGCCTGACTCGCGGAAGACATATTGTTTCAGCAGGTAGGATAAATAGGAAATGCCCGATACGACTACGGTGGCCAGCCAAATGGTGTATGGAGTGAGATTGATAGCCGGTATGAGGGCTTCCTTGGGCAACATGGGCAGAATGATGCCGCTGATGGCCAGGAACTTTGCCAGTGTGATCATTTCATCATTCTGCATCCGTTGTACAAGTTCGGTGAAGGTGTGTTTCATTTCTGTGAAAAGAAGCACGGTGACTACCATCATGACATAAAACCAGGAAGGCTGGGTACTTACGATGGGAGCCATACAGTAGGTGATAAGGGCGATGATGATTGTTGTCACTCCGAACACGTGGAACTGAGATTGCTTGACATAATAATTGATGCCCAGTAACAAGCCTAAAATGAACCCTCCTCCCATAAACAAGCGCATTTCCTCAGGATCAAGTATATAGAGGAGATATCCCAGAATGCCGATGAAGGTAAACGTCCGGTCTGTGCCGAAAAGCGTGGTTTCCCCCTCTCGTCTCAGGCTGATTCTCCGTTGGGACAAACCGATGAGTAAAGAGAACAAGGTCACCAGAATGAAAGTAACCAATTGCTGGGGAAGGTAATCGTACAACTTTTCCATAAATTTGTCGGGATCAGGTTGATATAATTGGTTTTCCTGTTTAAACCGCACCGGCTCCTCTAATGGGTTCCGGTGGCTTTAAAAGGCTTGTTTGAACTTGCTTTCTTCAAAGAGACCTTTTAATTTATCATCACTTTTTATTTGGTTGATGATGGTGGACAGGACTTCTGCTTTGGGCAATTCTACGACAACGTCTGTCTTATATTTACCATCGCTCTGCCGGCTGTTCTCGCAAATTACTTTTAAGTTGGCAGCCTCTTGCCGGGTAACCATTTGGATCAGGTCTGAAAATTGTTCCCATTCTGCATTGCCGAATTTGCTTTGAGACTTGGCGGCCATTTCTGCTTTTGCCTTGATCTGGTTGGTTATTGCGGTACGGGCTGTAATGACCGCCTTCTTTTTGGAGGCGGTGGCGTCACCACTTTGGGCGGATGCCGAAGCACGGAAGAAGTCTGCGTTTGTACTGTATGCACTTCCGGTACAAGGAGTGCTTTGTGCCTGTGCCCATGTTGACATTCCAAGGACGAAGGCTAGAAAACAGATGAATCTATAATATTTCATAGGTTTGGAATTTTATCAATATATTGCGAAGATAGGGGAATATTTGATAATATAAACAAGAAAAGAGAAAAAAAGATGGAACTTGCTTCATGAAATGATTATATTTGCAGAAATTAAATGAGAGGTTAGTATTTATGGAATCAACAACAAAATTCTATTCGTTAAACTATACGAACGCAAATACTTACTTGTTTGCGTTATTGTTTATTGCGGGTAACATGGTGTTGCCCCAACTTTGTCATTTGGTGCATTGGGGTGGTCCTGCTATGTTGCCCATTTATTTCTTTACATTAATAGGTGCCTATAAATACGGTTTCAAGGTGGGGATGCTGACGGCTGTTCTTTCTCCGCTTGTCAATAGTGTCTTGTTTGGAATGCCTTCCGTGGCCGTACTTCCGGCTATCTTGGTAAAGTCGGTATTGCTGGCGGTGGCAGCGGGGTATATGGCAGAACGTTTCCGTAAGATTACCATTCCTGCATTGCTGGGCGTCGTTATGGCCTACCAGGTGGTGGGTACTTTGATAGAATGGGCCCTTGTCGGTGATCTCTATCTGGCGGCACAGGATTTCCGGATTGGAATTCCGGGCATGCTGCTCCAGATTTTTGGCGGCTATGCGTTGCTGAAAGCTATTGCAAAAAGATAAGATAAATCATTTAATTGTTCATAGAAAAAATGACAGGCACATTATTATTATTAGGATTAGGGATGCAGGAAGTGTTATTCATTGCATTGATTGTTCTTTTATTCTTTGGTGGGAAGAAGATACCCGAACTGATGAAGGGGCTGGGCAAAGGGGTTAAGAGTTTTAAAGAAGGGATGAACGGGTTGGAGGATGATATAGATGGGAAAGATAAGAAAGGGGAAACGAAGGAGTGACAAATGATGGAACAGCAGCAGAAGATACTGACTTTTTGGGATCATCTGGAAGAATTGCGCCATGTTTTGTTCCGCATTGCAGCGGTTGTGATATTTCTAATGTTAGTAGCATTCTTGTTTAAGGATGAACTCTTTGCTATTGTTTTAGCACCTAAGAATGCTGATTTCATTATTTATCATTTTTTTTGCCGGATAGCTGATTCTGTGGCTATGCCTTCATTATGTCCGGAAGTGTTTTATGTGAAAGTGATCAATACCCAATTGGCGGCTCAATTCGTTACTCATATGAGTGTGTCTTTTTATGCGGGTTTTTTGCTGGCATCTCCTTATGTTATTTATCAGTTGTTCCGTTTTGTCTCGCCGGCTTTATACGAGAATGAAAAGAAATATTCTACCCGTGTTGTAGGGTGGGGTTATTTCCTTTTTATGATGGGAGTTCTTTTGAATTATTTTTTGATTTTTCCTCTTACTTTCCGTTTCCTTGCTACCTATCAAGTGAGTGTGGAAGTGGAGAACACGATTACTTTGTCCTCGTATATGGATACGCTGATGATGATGAGCCTGATGATGGGGATTGTTTTCGAGATTCCTGTACTTTGTTGGCTTTTTGCCAAACTGGGATTTCTTACGGCTGATTTTATGAAGCGGTATCGTCGGCATGCTATTGTCATTATTCTGATAGTCGGAGCTGTTATCACTCCTACATCCGATGTCTTTACATTGATGATGGTGTCTGTGCCCATGTATTTGCTCTACGAAGTCAGCATTTGGATTGTAAGTCGGACCAGGGAAGAAACAACAGGAAGAATCCTTGGAGGAAGTGCTTGAAAAATCATGAGATGATAATCCTTATAAGTATTATATCGTAAAAAAGGAAGACCTTTCGTGACGGCCTTCCTTTTTTCCATTTAGGATCCATACTTTATTAAATCTTCCAACCAAAGGCTTCTGCTACGGCCGGAAACACAATTTTACCGTTTATAATATTCAAGCCGTTTTTCAGCCCCGGATCGCTTTCGCAAGCTTTTTCCCAACCTAGATCTGCCAGCTTGATGGCGTATGGCAATGTGGCATTGGTCAATGCTAGGGTTGAAGTGCATGGCACGGCTCCCGGAATATTTGCCACACAGTAATGGATGATACCGTCTACTTCGTAAATAGGTTCGGCATGAGTTGTAGGATGGGACGTTTCAAAACATCCTCCTTGGTCAATGGCTACATCTACCAGTACAGTACCCTTTTTTATCAGTTTCAGCATGGGGCGTGTAATGAGGTGGGGAGCCTTTGCACCAGGGATAAGAACTGCACCGATTATCAAATCTGTTGTTGGCAGTTCTTTTTCTATATTGTGGCTGGACGAGAATAATGTTTTTACATTTTTAGGCATGAACTCACTCAACTGACGCAGGCGGGGTAATGAAATATCGCAAATTGTGACATCAGCCCCTAGCCCTGCAGCCATTAAAGCTGCATTGGTTCCTACAATGCCGCCGCCTAATACCAGCACTTTGGCCGGTTTGACACCGGGAACTCCACCTAGCAAGATGCCACGTCCTCCTTGAGGCTTCTCCAAAAAACGTGCTCCTTCCTGAGTGGACATTCGTCCCGCCACTTCACTCATGGGAATCAGCAGAGGCAGTCCTCCTTGTTTGTCTGTTACAGTTTCGTAAGCTAGGCATACTGAACCACTACGCATCATTGCCTCTGTTAATTCTTTGTCACAGGCAAAATGGAAGTATGTAAATACCAGTTGATCCTTACGTACCAGATTATATTCACATTCGATGGGTTCCTTGACTTTTATAATCATTTCGGCAATGGCGTACACATCTTCTATAGTAGGAAGGATACGCGCTCCGATTTTCTCATACTCTTCGTCGGAAAATCCGCTGTTTATACCTGCGGTGTGTTGTATATACACCGTGTGACCTCTCTGTACCAACTCGTGTGCTCCTGCAGGGGTTAATGATACACGATTCTCGTTGTTTTTGATTTCTTTAGGAATTCCTACTATCATAATTGTCACATTTAAAGGGTTTGACTGCCTCAAAGATAACAAAATGTCAGAAAAGTAGGTTGGGTATGGATCTGTTTTTTTTGTCATAAATGTATGTTTGGCAACACAGTTTTAAGGGATATTCTGTTTTTTATTTGTAAGTTTGCGGAGGAATTCAATTTTTGTGTGGTGAATCCTCCATAAAAATGAAGAAATGGCATTACGAGATTATATAATGATATTAGCCTTGGGCGGTGTGCTCACTGTACGGGCACAGGAAGAACCGGCTGTTCCTGTATTCCGTCCTCCTTTTGATTTTCCGCTTACGCTGAGCGGTAATTTTGGTGAACTGCGTTCTAACCACTTTCATGGAGGAGTGGACTTTAAAACCCAGGGAGAGGTGGGAAAACCTATTCATTGCATTGCCGACGGATATGTGAGCCGTGTACTGGTTACTCCCGGCGGATATGGTCAGGCTATTTTTATTACACATCCCAATGGATATACTTCAGTATATGGGCATGTGTTGAAATTTGCTTCTACAGTGGCAAAAGTAGTGGAGGAATACCAATATAAGCATGAAACTTTTGCTGTGGATTTGGAATTCGAACCTCATCAGATCAGTTTCAAGGCCGGAGAGGTTATTGCTTTAAGCGGTAATGAAGGGTATTCTTTCGGACCGCATCTGCACATGGAGATACGCCGTACGGATACCGGTGAATTGATAGACCCTTTACAGTTCTATACCGATAAAATTAAAGATACTACTCCGCCACGCGCGTCAATGATTATGCTTTATCCGCAGCGGGGCGCTGGGGTTGTGGAAGGTTCACAAAGAAAAAAATCCATACCGGTTGCTTCTTTGGGACAGCCGGTTTCCGCTTGGGGGGAAATAGCCGCTGGTATTAAGGCATACGACTATATGGATGGTACACATAATAATTATGGTGTACGTTCCGTAGTACTTTATGTGGATACGGCAGAAGTTTTTCGTAGCACGGTGGATGGTGTTTTGCCTGAAGAGAACCGGATGATTAATGCTTGGACGGATTATGAGGAGAATGTAAAGAGACATAATTGGGTGATGCGTTCACAAATCCTTCCAGGAAGCCGTCTGCGCATGTTACAGGCTGACGATAAGGGAGGGGTAATTACGATTGATGAAGAACGTGATTATCATTTTCGTTATGAATTAGCTGATTTATATGGTAATAAGTCGACTTATCGTTTCATTGTGCGTGGCCGTAGGCAGCCGATAGAGGAATATCATCCGCAGGTGAGACATTATTTGGCATGGAATAAAGGTAATGTGGTTCAGGAGCCGGGTATGGAACTGGTTATTCCCCGGGGGATGTTGTATGAGGATGTGGCATTGAACTGTCATGTGGTTAAAGATACAGCCGCAATTTCTTACGAATATCAGTTGCATGATGAGCCGGTAGCTTTGCAGGCCGGATGTACGCTGATGATCGGGGTACGCCATCTTCCTGTAGGGGATACGTCAAAATATTATGTGGCTCATAAGTGGGGAAAAAGGAAAGGCTCAGCAGGAGGAACTTATGAGAATGGTTGGATGAAGACTTCCATTCGTGAATTGGGAACCTATACCGTAGCTATAGATACCTTGTCTCCACGAGTGACCCCATTAAATAAAGCGCAATGGAAGACGGGCAAGATTCAGTTCAAAATAGGGGATGCGGAAACAGGAGTTAAGGATTATAAGGTGAAGATAGACGGTGAGTTTGCCTTGTTTGGGTTCAGCTCCAAAAATGCGAGATTGTGGATGAAGCATCCGGAACGGTTAAAAAAAGGAGTTGCCCATAAACTGGAATTGGTGGTGACGGATTATTGTGGGAACGAAACAAGAGAGGAATATGAGTTTTGATGATAAAAAAGCATTATACACAATTAAAAAGTTATATATTAATGAAGAATAAACTGATTTTAGGTGCTGCCTTGTTGTTGGCGGCAGTAACAGAGGGTTTGGCGTGCACGAATCTGATTGTAGGCAAGGGAGCCTCTGCCGATGGCTCTGTTATCGTATCTTATTCCGCCGATTCATATGGAATGTTTGGCGAGTTGTATCACTATCCTGCCGGTATGCATGAAAAAGGAGCCATGCGTGATATCTATGATTGGGATTCGGGCAAATATTTAGGGCAGATAAAAGAAGCCCGCCAGACCTATAATGTGGTAGGTAATATGAATGAATTTCAGGTAACCATAGGTGAGACTACTTTTGGTGGACGTGAGGAATTGGTTGACTCTACCGGCATTATGGACTATGGAAGTCTGATTTATGTAGCTCTTCAGCGTTCTCGTACAGCCAAAGAAGCCATACGGGTAATGACGGATTTAGTAAAAGAATACGGTTATTATAGCAGTGGCGAGTCATTCAGTATCGCTGATCCCAATGAAGTCTGGATTCTGGAGATGATCGGCAAGGGACCCGGTGTGAAAGGTGCTGTATGGGTGGCAGTCCGTATTCCTGATGATTGTATTGCCGCACATGCTAATCAGAGCCGAATTCATCAGTTCAATATGAATGACAAGGATAATTGCCTTTATTCTCCGGATGTGATTTCTTTCGCTCGTGAAAAAGGTTATTTTGACGGTATGAATAAAGATTTCAGTTTTTCTGCGGCATATAATCCTTTGGACTTTGGTGGTGTACGTTTTTGTGAAGCGCGTGTATGGAGTTTCTATAATATGTTTAATAAATCGGTAGGAGACACCTATCTGTCATATATTCAAGGAGATAGTAAAGATCCGATGCCTCTTTATATCAAGCCTTCCCGTAAACTTTCCGTGCGTGATGTACAAGCGGCTATGCGCGATCATTATGAGGGTACCCCACTGGATATTACCAAAGATCCCGGTGCTGGTCCGTTTAAAACTCCTTATCGTCTGTCACCTTTGAGTTTTAAAGTGGGGGATCAGGAATACTTCAACGAGCGCCCCATCTCTACCCAGCAGACGGCTTTCACTTTTGTGGCACAGATGCGTGCCGGCTTGCCCGATGCGATAGGGGGGGTGTTATGGTTTGGAACAGATGATGCCAATATGACAGTGTTCGCTCCTGTATATTGTTGTTCGGACCGTATTCCCGACTGTTATAGTGGTAAGGAGGCGGACTGTATAACTTTCTCATGGAATTCCGCTTTCTGGATTTATAATTGGGTGGCCGATATGATTCGTCCACGTTATAGCCTGATGATTGATGATATGCGTGCTGTTCAAAACAATCTGGAAGATACTTATGCGAATGCACAGGCAGGTATTGAGTCTTCTGCCATGGGTTTATATGAGAAAGATCCTGTTAAAGCAAAAGAGTTCCTTACTAACTATAGTTGCATGACAGCCGAATCGGCAGTGGACAGCTGGAAGAAGCTGGGCGAATTTCTGATAGTGAAGTATAATGACGGTGCTGTGAAAAAGATGGCAAAAGATGGAACCATACTTCGCCCTGAAACCGGTCATTGTGCTCCTTTGATACGCCCGGGATATCCCGAAGAATTTTTGGAAGAATTGGTAAAGGCCACCGGTGAACGTTATAAGATGAAATAGAATATATATGTCCTGAAAATCATATTATTTCTAATTTTCTTCTTCCAAATTTCTAGGATTTTTAATTTAATTCTTTTACATTTGTCAACACATAAAAATCGGATATGATTATAAACCTTATAAATAACAAAAGATTATGGAAAATGAAGAATTGATAAAGCAAGTGACAGAGAAAGCAGAGAAATGGTTAACACCTGCTTATGATGCAGAGACACAGGCTGAAATTGAGAAAATGTTGGCGAATCCCGATAAGACTGATTTAATTGAAGCGTTTTATAAAGATCTGGAGTTTGGAACAGGTGGTTTGCGTGGTATTATGGGCGTGGGCAGCAACCGTATGAACATCTATACGGTAGGTGCTGCTACTCAGGGTTTGTCCAATTATCTAAATAAAAACTTTAAAGAACTCGATCAGATTTCTGTAGTGGTAGGTCACGACTGCCGTAACAACAGCCGTTTGTTTGCGGAAATTTCTGCCAATATCTTTTCGGCGAATGGTATTAAAGTATATTTGTTTGAAGATATGCGTCCTACTCCTGAAATGTCATTCGCTATCCGTCATTTTGGTTGCCAAAGTGGTATCAATATTACCGCCTCTCATAATCCAAGAGAATACAATGGTTACAAGGCTTATTGGGATGACGGCGCACAAGTATTGGCTCCGCATGATAAAGGTATCATTGATGAGGTGAACAAGATTTCATCGGCTACCGATATCAAGTTTGGAGGTAACAAAGACTTGATTCAGATTGTGGGCGAAGAAGTGGACAGCGTTTATTTGGATAAAGTGAAGTCAATCTCTATTGATCCTGAAGTGATCAAGCGCCAGAAAGATTTGAAGATTGTATATACTCCGATTCACGGTACAGGTATGATGCTGATTCCGCGTGCGTTGAAGCAATGGGGATTTGAAAATGTGCATACTGTGCCTGAACAAATGGTGAAGAGTGGCGATTTCCCCACGGTTATCTCTCCGAATCCTGAAAATGCGGAGGCATTGTCTATGGCTATTGAGCTGGCTAAGAAAATTGACGCTGACATCGTGATGGCCAGTGATCCGGATGCTGACCGCGTAGGTATGGCTTGCAAAAATGATAAGGGAGAATGGGTGCTAATCAACGGTAACCAAACCTGTTTGCTATTCTTGTATTATATCATAAAGAACCGTATTGCGATGGGTAAGATGAAAGAGGACGATTTCATTGTGAAGACCATCGTTACTACAGAATTGATTAAATCGGTCGCTGATAAGAACCACATCGAAATGTTGGATTGCTATACCGGATTTAAGTGGATTGCACGCGAGATCCGTTTGCGTGAAGGCAAGCAGCAGTACATTGGTGGTGGTGAGGAAAGCTACGGATTCCTAGCCGAAGACTTTGTCCGCGATAAAGATGCTGTTTCTGCTTGTACATTGCTGGCAGAAATCTGTGCTTGGGCAAAAGACCAGGGCAAGACATTGTTCGAGGTGTTGCTTGATATCTATGTAGAATATGGTTTCTCAAAAGAAACTACTGTAAATGTGGTGAAACCGGGTAAGAGTGGTGCTGAAGAAATAAAAGCAATGATGGAAAACTTCCGTTCTAATCCTCCAAAAGAAATTGGTGGTTCCAAAGTGGTCGTTTCTAAGGACTTCAAGACGTTGAAGGCTACTGACGGAAATGGTAATGTTACAGAACTCGAAATGCCGGAAACCAGTAACGTATTGCAATATTTCACAGAAGATGGAACTAAGATTTCAGTCCGTCCGTCGGGAACAGAGCCTAAAATCAAGTTCTATGTGGAAGTGAAAGGTGAGATGGGTTGCCACAAATGTTTCGATGCCGCTAATGCTGCTGCTGAGGAAAAAGTGGAAGCCGTAAGAAAGTCACTGGGAATTTAATCAAGGGTAGCCGCTGGGTGAAATTCCCAGAGGATATTCGTTCATAAATGAAAAAAGGGGATGGAGATGTATTTCTTCGTTTCCTCTTTTTTCTTTTATTTTCATGTCATTTATATCAGAATCTACACTTCTTTGTTTGTTTTTTGTTGTAACTTTGTCCTTGGTTTTAAATAAGGTAAAAGATATGATGTGGTTACTTCTGGCATTTCTTTCGGCAGCATTGCTGGGATTTTATGATGTTTTTAAGAAACAGTCGTTAAAGGACAATGCGGTCATTCCGGTGTTATTTCTTAATACATTGTTCTCTAGTTTGATATTTCTTCCTTTTATTGTTTGGTCGGTGTGGAAGCCGGAAACATTGGAAAACTCTATTTTTTATGTGCCCGTTGCAGGATGGGAGGTACATCGTTATGTGGTGTTGAAATCGGTTATTGTCCTTTCATCGTGGGTGTTGGGATATTTTGGGATGAAGAATCTGCCTATCACGATTGTGGGGCCTATAAATGCTACCCGTCCGGTGATGGTGCTGGTAGGGGCTTTGGTGGTCTTTGGTGAGCGGTTGAATCTGTACCAATGGATTGGTGTGCTGATGGCTGTCTTCTCTTTTTTTATGCTGAGCCGCAGTGGAAAGAAGGAAGGAATAGATTTCAAGCATAATAAATGGATTTATTATGTGGTAACGGCGGCTGTGTTGGGGGCAATCAGCGGGCTTTATGACAAGTACCTCATGGCGCCTGCCGACCAAGGAGGTATCGGACTGGATAGAATGATTGTGCAGTCTTGGTATAATATCTATCAATTGTTTATGATGGGAGGTGTCCTGATGTTGTTATGGTGGCCGAAGCGCGGATCTACCACTCCGTTTCATTGGCATTGGTGTATTGTTCTGATATCTATTTTTTTGTCGGCAGCCGATTTTGTTTATTTTTATGCTTTAAGTTTAGATGGGGCAATGATTTCTATTGTATCCATGGTGAGGCGTGGCAGTGTGCTTGTTTCTTTTATATTTGGTGCAATGGTGTTCCGTGAGAAGAATCTTAAAAGCAAAGTTGTGGATTTGGCACTGGTACTTATTGGTATGATATTTCTGTATTTGGGAAGCCAGTAAGAAAAAACGGGGTGTGGCTCATTTGCGTGCATACCCCGTTATTCTAGATTACTCTATAATGATTTTATATTCTACATCAAAAACTTCTTTGGACTCTAGTTTTTGTATCCATTCACGATTTTTCAACTCTCCTGAATACCCCACAGAGTCGCAACGTCCATACCATGGTTCGATGCAGACAAACGGACAGTCGGGATGGGGTTTGGTGGGGGACCACAAAGCTACTAACGGAGAGTCGAATTCTAAACTGATATAGGGATTTTTCTTTTTATCCAGTAGGGTTACTTTTTTCAGTTGCTTGTTGTCGAAGATATAGGTGTCACAATTAAAAGTATGAATATCAATTGGCATCAGCCCTTCTTCATTTAATTTTAGTGTATGGCGTTCTGGTGATACGCATCCCTTTTCTGTGGGCACGGTATATTCTAAATCAGACATCCGGTCAAAAACAAAAAAACCACGATCTTCTGTAGAGGTGTCGAACTCGGGAAAATAGAAAGCGGGATGTGCTCCGATTTGGAAATACATATCCATGGCTCCTAGATTTTCTACACGCCACTTTACGGTAATTTCATTTTCCTCCAATAAATATCCTACCAGCAGGCGGAAGGGGAAAGGAAACTTGCCCAATGTGTCAGGAGTGCTTTCCAGCCAATATACAGCTCCTTTATCTTCTTTATAGGTCAGTTTGAAATTCATATCACGTGCAAATCCGTGTTGCCCTATTTCATAAGTGTTTCCGGCATGATGGTATTTATTATCCCACACGCGGCCTACTGTAGGGAAAAGGAGAGGTGAGCGCCGTCCCCAAAATTTAGCGTCGCCCTGCCAAAGATATTCTTTGCCATCCTTCTTGATGCTTTGAAGCTCGGCTCCATGCTTGGCTATTTGTACAGTCAAGATAGAATTAGATAGTGTTTCCATGTTTCTTTAGTTATAAGTTCTTTTTTCAAAGGTAGGGATGTTTCATGACATGGCAAAGTGAATCTTAATCTTTATGTGGATTATATCCAAAATGCTTTTTAAATCAAATAAATTTCAATAAGAAGACGTGGTTATGTTTTTTTGCTTATGTTTGTCAATAAATTATGCAGAAGGGATACGATGAAGAACATACATTTGATGTTCAAATTTTTATGGTATAGTGTTTGTATATGGGGAGTATCTTGCATAAGTCCTGGTACTTATAAAAAGGCTCAAATGGATATCTATATGCAATATTGCACAGGTAAAGGTGTAATGAAAGTAGAACAAAGACAACGGGTGCTTTATCGGATGCTTACTATGCAAATAGGTATGAAACACAACAGGCTGTATCGATGAAAGTCAATACAGCCTGCTGTTATTATTAGATTACACTGATTAGAAATATAGGTAACGGTCGTCTTTTACTTCAGCTTTCTTGTACAAATCATTGATGAAGCTACTAGCATAACGTCCTGCCATATTAGACAAGTTGTTTTCTTCATTCTTCGCATCAAATTCTTCTGCAATTTTTTCTTTATTGAACACCTGAATCATATAAACACCTGCATTACCTTTGATGGGACCGGTCAGTTTGTTTGCTTCAGCTTTGCTTGCATAAGCACCTAAGGCAGGTTCGCTGGCGCGAGTCACTGATACATAAGCGGGAGCAGAGAAAGTGATATGTTTTACTGAATCACTGACTGCATTTGCCATACCTTTCACTTGCTCAATGCTGTTTGCGTCTTTCATTTCAGCCATCAGTTTCTCTGCTTTTTTATCCTTGATGATTTCTGCTTTCAGCATATCGGCAATAAGATTTATATTACGATATCCTGCAGGATTGATTTTTTCAAGAGCAACCACCATTAAATGATCATTTTCACCACATTCGTATAAAGGAGATACTTCACCTTCTTTGGCAGCGAAAATCCATTTCAAAGCTTCGCGAGTTCCTTTTACACCACCCACACGATGTTCTGCACTACGGAAATCAGCACGTTCCAATAAGCGATAACCATTTTCTTCTGCATTGGCTACCATCTTGTCTATTGTACTGTTTTGGGCTACGAATTGACTGAAATCGTTGTATGCTTTGTTGTATGTTTCTTTGCTAAATTCAACCGGACGTTTAATCACTGCAATTTTATATTTATCTTTCATGGCTTTTTTGTCCAATACTTGAAGAATAATATTAGCTTGTCCGATCTGAAGGTTGTTCAATTCTTTAACATTAGAGTTTATCAATGTGTTAATGTATTTAGCATTGTCAACATCTAATGCAGCACCTTCATAGTTGCGGGCTGTCAACCAAGTAGATTCGCCTGTTTGACCATATTTTTTGGCGATATCTGCAAAGTCTGCTCCATCTTTCAACGCATTGAAAATACTATCAGCCAAAGTAACGGTTCTAGCAGCATCTTCAGTATATACTTGAATCTGACGATATTGGATTGAGTCAGGAGCAGTTTTCTTGGCAATAATTTTGAAAGCGTTGTAAGAGTCATCAGCCTGATTATAGTAAGGACCATATACTTCGTTGATACTTACAGAGTCCAAACGTGCAACAATGTCGTTAGGATATACAGTTTTGTTGATCGCAATTTCAGAAAAAGGAACAACAGAACCTGTGGAACGGATGAATGTGCTCATATCTGCAGCAGTACCCAGTTGAGTAGCGTATTCTGTTACTTCGTTTAGTACTTCTTTACGATCTTCGTCAGACGGAGTTACCAATACATCAATGTATTTGATGTTACGGGTTTCAACTGGTTGTTCAAAAGAAGCTTTTCTTTTGTTATAAAGGTCTTTGATTTCGCTGTTTGAAACAGTGATGGTTGAATCACTGATAGAAGAATAAGGAATTGCAGCCAATAATACGTCTGCTTGTTCACTACGTGATGTGAAAGCGTCTTCAGCAGCAACCGGATTTGAAATCAATGATTTTGCAATCAGATTCTGATATTTTTCAGCTAAAGTAGATTGAATCAGAGTCTTTTCAATAAAATTCCAAAAAGCACCCATTTTCTGATAGTATTCCACATATTGTGCAGGCATTTTGCTTGCGTCCAAATGAGCATAATCCACCAAGAATTTTTTCAGCATATCTTTGTCGAAAGCACCGGTTTGCGGATTGCGGAACGGAGTCTGCATCAACAGTGGGTTAGTACCTTCCTCGATGATTGCTTGAACCTCAGCTTTGCTGACAATCAATCCTAATTTTTCAGCTTCTGCTGCAATCAATTGGTTATTTACGTAAGATTGCCATACCTGGTCTTTTACTTGAGTCAGTTGGTCATCATTTAATGCGGAAACACCTTGTGTCAATTTAATGACTTCAGTGTATTCATCTACCATTTTCTGATACTCTTGTGCTGTAAGTGTTTTTCCATTCACTTCACCTACGTCTTGTTTACCCTGATGTGGTTGGAGAACCTTCCATGCGTCTCCGGCAATAAATGCGAAGAGGGCAAGTCCGATTACAACGACCAACAAAGGGCCTTTACTTCTGATTGTTTGTAATGTTGCCATTTTATTTTACTATTTTTGTTTATTGTTTTTTTATATTTCATAGATTTAGCGCACGAAGATACAAAAAATGCAGCTTACAAGCTATTTTATTGTGAAAAAAATCTATTATTCGGTCACTTTCAACTTTACTAATTCAATTTTTGTTGCTGTTACTTTGATTATTTTAAAATGGAATTTACCGAAAGTAATCTCTTCATGTATTTTGGGGAAACTTTGGTATTGGTGTAAAATTAGACCGCCAATGGTCTGGTATTCATCACTTTCCGGCAAGTCAAGTGATAGCAAAGCATTGGCTTTTTCTATTTCCAAACGTCCGGAAAGGATATATTCATTATTGTCAACAGGTTTGGCGATATAGGAAGTGGTGTCATGTTCGTCTTCTATCTCACCAAAAATTTCTTCCACCAGATCTTCCAGTGCGACAATACCGGATGTTCCTCCGAATTCATCAACAACCACCGCCAACGATTTTTTTTGCTGCATGAATAATTTCATCAACTTGTGGGCTCCCATGGTTTCAGGAACAATAGGCAACTGGCGGATATTTCTGTTCCATTCTGTCAGTTCACGAAACATTTCGGAAGAATGGATATAGCCAACAATATTGTCTATATTTTCTTTGTAAACAATGATTTTGCTGATGCCACTTTCGATGAAACGAGTTTTTAGCTCTTTTATAGGAGTCCCATATTCAATAGCGACAATTTCAGTTCTAGGAACCATGCAATCTCGGATTTTAATATTTGAAAAATCCAGTGCGTTTTGGAATATCTTGACTTCTGTTTCTATTTCTTGTTCGTTTTGAACATCTTGTATGCTACTTTGGATGAAATAATCCAAATCGACTTTGGTAAAAGCTTTTTCATTGGCTTCCTTGTTAGTCTTGATACCCGTAAGGCGAAGTAGGATATTGGATACTCCCGAGGCAAATTTGCTGATAGGGTAGAGGATGACATAACAAATATAAGTGGGAATTGCAAAAATATCCAGAGTGAAATTCGGATTGATCTTGAATAAAGTTTTGGGCATGAATTCTCCTGTAACCAAAATAATCAGAGTGGAAATAATAGTTTGGATGAGTACTAGTAAGAATTGGTTGTCTATCCATCCTGCCAAAAGATTCTGCTCAATAAGTTGCGCCATCAATATACCATATATGACCAAAGCTATATTATTTCCTACTAGCATAGTAGAAATAAAATTGTTCGGATTATGAAAAAAGATGGAAAGTATACGTGAATTTATACTTTGGCTGTTACGATCCATTTCAAAACGTAATTTATTGGATGAAACAAAGGCTATTTCCATTCCAGAGAAAAAAGCAGAAAAAGCCATTGTGATGAGAATTTGTATAATAATACCCATAATAGTGAGTGAATTAGCGTATCGAATCAGTTTTGGTATTGTTTGCGACAGCTTTTGTACTGTCTGTTGGTGCTGTATCTTCTACAGTGAAAATACCTGTGTTGTTATAAATTTGGTATTCTGTCATTTGCTGGTTGGATTCAAATCCATACCCTGTAATAATTTTATCCTCTTGTTCAATGCGAATAAATTTGTCTGAATAGACTTTCTCTTGCTTTTCGTCCCAAAAGAGCAGGTCTGTGTCAAATTTGTCTCCTCTTTGGCTGCGGATATGTACATTGCTCCTTAATTCCCAAAGTTTCTTTTTTTCGTAGTAATAAGCGGTATCGGCTTTTATACTGGCATCAATATGGAACAGAGAATCAAACTTTTCTAAATAAACTCCTTTTTCAAAAGCCCAATAAGGGGGATTTTTTTTGTCATAAATGTTCCATTCTTCTGTGATAATTTTGTAGCGGGTGATACCAGAATCGGATACAAGAGTAGTGACTCCCAATGTTTTCATGCTAGGCAGTGAGTCTCTTTCTGTAATGGCTTCTGCCAGATTCTTTTCGCTTCCTGAGCATGCTGGGAATAAAATAAACATAACAGTTGCCCAAATAGCAACTGTTATGTTTAAAAATATAAAGTGTGATTTTTGTTTTTTTTCAGACGACATAATTATCTGATAGTTGTTGTTTCACCAATCCATCCACCGATTGTAACAGAGTCACCTTTCTTCAAACTAAGGAAGAACAAATCAGCATCTTTCGGAGTATGGGCTGCATAAGTGCCAATAAGTTTGTTTGCTTCTTCAGCAACATTAGGATCTACGCTTTTTGCTTTCTGTAATTTATCGATAACTGCAAAATAAGTACACTTGTTCAATGCGGCTTCATCACTCCAGTTAGGGCTTGAAGCATACATGTTAGCAATCAAAATGTAAGGTTTGCCGTTGTTCCCATTTAATGAAACAGATTTTAGTGCATATTGTTTTGCTTTGCTCAGCTGTTTTTTGCTGAACAGGATGGCTGCAGTCTTGTAACAATAATCAGCTTTTTTTACATCGTCCTGTTCTAAGTTGATAGCTTGGTCAAAGTAGTCAATACATTTATCCATATCCCCTTTCTTATAATACATGTATCCGCAACCTACGGCTGTTTCGGCAGTCGGTTCAATGGCATGTGCGGCTTCTGACGCAGCAAAATAGGCCTCTTGTTCTGTGCAGCCTAGCATTTGCATTACAGAGATAACTTGTTTCAAATAATCCAAATTTGTTTTATTCTGTTCTACTTTTGGAGCATAGATTGCTTGCAGGTTATCGCAAGTCGCTACACCACTATTGATAAAGAAAGCGTCAATATTGTCTTTGGCAACTTTCAACATTTTTTTGTCATTCTCTTTTGTCGCAGCTTTCAAAGCTCCATCGGCAGCACTTGATGCGAACAAGTAGTCTTGGATAAACTGTTCCTTGTATGATTCGTCTTTTTTCATTATACGGGCAGCGGCATCCATGAATTCTTGCAACACGAAATAATCGGAATTATCTTTTTCGAGTTCGATAGCCTCTTTGAACATTTTGTGTGCCTCGTTCATGTCTTGACCACCCATAGTGAAATAGTCATGAGCTTTCATACCGATAATAGAGCCTTTGGTTACACCTTTTTTAACCAATTTGTTCAGATCATCCAGATATTGGATACGTTGATCGTGAACTTTCATCAGTTCATTAAAGTATTGTTTTTGTTTAGCTGCATCTTTCTCGCCAGCTATTAAAGCACGAAGAATTTTCGCACCATTAGTATAAGTACTTACTTGGGCTTTAGGTGCTTCTGTAAATACACTCATCCAAGGAGTATATGCATCCTTGAAATTGTTCGTTTTAACATACTCAGTGTAAATACTGATATTTTTCAAACATCGGAGACTATCTTCACCATGTCCGAATCTTGACCCGTCTGACGCTCCTGTTTGAGCGAAAGATGCTGTTGTACTTAAAGAAAGAACGAACAGCGCTGTTACCATCTTCATTTTCATCGTATATAAATTTAGTTGTTGTTATTTATTTGCTTTTTTACTCTGATTAATCAACTTTCCATTTCATGAACCAACGTTCATTGAAAGTAAGACCAATATTGATTCTTAAATAATTTTCTTCCATCAACCCCTTAAATTTGGGACTGACTTTGACATATTGACCGGAAATGTTCAACATGGATTTACTTTGGAACATGGGGAGTCCAAAACCTACACTGACACCATATTCGCGTGCACCGTCTTGAAGACTAGTTGCTCCTGTTTCTGGATTAGTATAGCTGACCTTGTTATAAGGGCTTGAATAGTAGGCTCCCATACGGTAACGGATACGTTTCAAATAATTGTGGCTAATATAACTTGGTATAAATTCCGCACCCAAAGCTATTTTTGTACGGTTACTCATTTCCACACTCTCTTTGTTGAACTTACTCCAACTTAGATCAGCTGTATTCCACTTCTGTAAAGTATAGTCAATCCCTATGGTCAGTCGGTTGTCATATATGTAAGTAAGGCCGAAACCCAATATATGCGGCATTTTAAATGGATTCGTAATGGTATCGCCGGTTTGTGACTGCACATAGACAGAACCATTGCTTTCTATACCTGTCTGATGATACTTGTATGCATCTCCATGC
The DNA here is from genome assembly GCA_011959205.1 of Bacteroidaceae bacterium. Lineage (GTDB taxonomy): Bacteria > Bacteroidota > Bacteroidia > Bacteroidales > Bacteroidaceae > Phocaeicola. Next base: position 14,899 of record BLLV01000012.1, on the reverse strand, counting down.
AAGGTGTGTCCTAATGTATAAACGGCACCTACATTAATCGCATTTTTCTTATTTAATTTATAAGTATACTGTAAACCAAAATCCAATTTATAATCACTGATAGAAAATTTGTCTAATTTGATACTGCGTGTATCTGTCGCTCCAATAGCTGTTATTGACTGATGGGTAATATCTCCGTAAAGATATGAAAAATTTGCTCCAATAGACAAATTATTAAAAAACTTATAACCTAACCCTACAAAAACTTGATGAAAGCTTCCATCGCCAGTGTATGATTCGACCCATTTCCCGTTATTATCGGCATCTCCAAAATCATGTGTTTTGGAAATATTATAGCCTACTGTGGAAAATGGAAGAAAACCAACGGTCATTCCCATTTTTTTCCATAGGCGGAATTGCATGGCCATATAGTCAAAACTTGAGTTCTTAGCATTGGTTTTTACATCCCTATCCTTAAAATTCGCATTTTGAAGAGTCATTCCTGCATCGAACAAGAATGTCAATGAGTCAATCGCTGTGTAAGATGCTGGATTAGATGCGTTAATTTGGTAGCCGTTTCGTAAACCGTATGCTATTCCTCCCATCGCTTTACTGTTACCAAAATTTTGATCGGCTAACTGGCCAAAGCCATAGCGTGTATAAGGAGAATTTGTACTTGTTTGGGCTACAGCCAACCCTGTGACTGTGAGTAATATTGACGCACTAATCAGTCTTTTATAGTTTATCATTATAGCTTAATATTCTGTTTAAACCTTTCAATACTAAAAATCTATCTGCAAAGATGATACTTTTTAATTTGGTATCAAAAGAAAATTCATCTCCGCCCGTTAAAAAAACCAAAAGTCCTGGATAATTCTTTTGAAGATGGGTGATATACCCGCTCATCTCAAATTCCATTCCGCGAATGACTCCTGCCCGGATAGCCGTTTCTGTAGATTGTCCATACATCGGGACTTCTCCTTTAACATTTACTTTGGGGAGTTTGTCGGTGAATATGTTCAATGCTTTGAAACGCATCCGCATTCCTGGAGAAATGTTCCCTCCATGATAGGCTCCGTCAGCATCGATGAAATCGTATGTGACGCAGGTCCCTGCATCAATAACCAATACATTGTATCCGGGTTTTAGCCAGTTTGCAGCGACTACTGCTGCTAAACGGTCCATGCCCAATGTTTGAGGCGTTTTATATAAATTAGTGATAGGGACAGGTGTCTCATGACTTAATTCGATAATATTAAAAGGCAATCTTTCCAGTTGGCGCCGGATAGTATTGCTTAGCGTTATGACAGAGACTATGATACCTCGTTTTAGGGGATACCGGGAACAAAGCATCGGGAGACAATCTAAAGAATGATTGGAGCCACGAAATACTTCAATTAATTCGTCTTTGTCAAATATAGCCAATTTGGCTACTGAGTTTCCTATGTCAATAATTAAATTCACAACTTTGCTTTTTCGACTGCAAAGTAACGCAAAAAATAAATAGGAATAGTAATAAAAATGGTATTTGTGAGGAAATAATGAATATTTAGGTGTATTTTTGCATTGGTAAACGGAGAATGGAATTTATGAATAAATTAATTGTAACATTGGTGTTGTTTTTCTGTTCCTTGTCTCAATCGCTTAGAGGACAGGAAGATAATATAAAAGTAAGCCTGATGACTTGTGCTCCAGGAACGGAAATATATGCTTTGTTCGGGCATACAGCATTGCGTTATGAAGATACGGCACGTGGAGAGGATTGGGTGTTCAATTATGGTATGTTCAGCTTTAATGCTCCTCATTTTATCTATCGTTTTGTCAAAGGGGAGACTGACTATGAGTTGGGTGTGACTCCTTATCTTTATTTTGAAGGTAGTTATGCTATGCGTGGCTCATCAGTCTATCAGCAGACTTTGAATTTGACTACCGCGGAAAAACTGAAGCTCAGAAAATTATTGGAAGAAAACTATTTGCCAGAGAATAGGGTTTATCGTTATAACTTTTTCTATGATAATTGTACTACGCGTGCGCGTGATATAATAGAGGAGTGTATCGAAGGAAAGGTTGTTTATCCTGATGGGAAGGAAGGGCTCTCTTTCAGGGATATTGTTCATCAATACACTAAAGGGCACGAATGGGATGAGCTGGGTATTGATATGTGTCTGGGCAGTGAAGCGGATGAACCTATTGATGTGCGTAAACAGATGTTTGCTCCTTTTTATATGTTTGAGGCAGCTGGAAGAGCGACTATAGTGACAGGCGACAATGTGCGTCCTTTTGTCTTGCAGGAAAAGAAAGTAGTAGATGTAGAGCCGGAAGGCGGCGAGGGCGGTTTCCCATTGTCACCCCTGATGTGTGTGTGTGTGTTAATGGCAGCTGTTTGTTTTGTGGGATGGTTTCAGCTTAAAATCAAGAAAGTGATTTGGATTTGGGACTTGTTTCTTTTTGGTATACAGGGGGTGGCCGGATGTATTATCGCTTTTTTGGTTTGTTTCTCTATTCATCCTACAGTGGATTCCAATTGGCTTATTCTTTTATTGAATCCTATTCCTTTAATTTATCTTCCTGTTATGGCTTATAAGGCTATAAAAGGTAAAAAAGACCTCTATCATACAATAAATATTGTGTATTTAACACTTTTTATAATGATAATGCCGTTTATACAGCAAAAATTCAACGTAACGGTATTACCTTTGGCACTGTGTTTGCTGATATGTTCTGCAAATCATGTTTTATTATATTACAGACAAAACAATAAATGAAAGGACGCATCTTAACTTCTCTTCTGACTGTTATTGCATTAACAGGGTTGCAGGCACAAAATGTTCCTGCTGTTCCCAGGTTGGTGGTCGGCTTGACTATTGACCAGCTGCGGACGGATTATATAGAAGCTTTTTCGGCTTTATATGGCGAGCGTGGCTTCAAACGGTTGTGGAAAGAAGGGCGGATTTACCGGAATGCCGAATATGATTTCATCAACGTAGATAAGTCGTCGGCGGTGGCGGCCATTTATACGGGTACTACTCCTTATACCAATGGTATAGTAGGGGATAAATGGATGGACCGCAGCACTCTTCGGGTGATTAATTGTGTAGACGATACCAATTTTATGGGTATTTATACTTCCGAGTCCACTTCACCGCAGAAAATAAAGGTTTCCACCTTGTCGGATGAGTTGATGATAGCCACACAAGGAGTATCCGAAGTTTATTCTATCGCTCCTACACGTGAAATGGCGGTATTGGCGGCCGGTCATGCTTCAAAAGGTGCGTTTTGGTTGGATGATGAAACTGGGAAATGGGGGGGGAGTACATATTATGGTACATTTCCTTCATGGGTGACTACTTATAATGATCGGGAGGGATTGGATTTCCGTATCGGTAATATGTCGTGGGCACCTTATTTGCCAGTCACAACCTATAAATACTTAACCAGCGAAAACAAACAAGTCGCATTCAAGCATAACTTTGGTAACGAACGAAGAAATAAATACCGTAAATTGAAAACAAGTCCCTATGCTAATGATGAGGTAAATCGTTTGGTTAATGCTTGTTTAAATAATACTTCTATAGGGAAGGATGATGTTCCAGACTTTTTGTCACTAGCATATTATGCTGGAAATTATGATCATAAGGCTCCAGCAGAACTCCCTATGGAAATGCAGGATACATATGTGCGTTTGGATAACAGTATTGCTGAATTGCTAGAATTGATAGACCGGAAAATAGGTTTGAACAATACTTTGTTTTTTATAACTTCTACAGGATATGCTGACACAGATCCAGTTGATCCTCCCCAATATAGAATACCAGGTGGGGAATTCCATATTGAACGTTGCTCAGCTCTGTTGAATCTTTATTTAGCGGCTATTTATGGTGAAGGGCAGTGGGTAGAGGCTTATTTTGAACAACAGGTATATCTGAATCATAAGTTGATAGAGCAAAGGCGGCTGAATATGTCCGAGATACTAAACCGTGCTTCGGAGTTTTTGGTACAGTTCAGTGGTGTGAAGGATGTATATTCTTCACAGCGTTTGCAATTAGGGGCGTGGACTCCTACTATTGATAAAATAAAAAATTATTATAACACGATGTGCTCTGGAGACTTATGGATAGAAGTTTTACCAGGTTGGACAGTATATTGTGAACATTCGCTTGATATGCAGGTGCAACGCTATTCATACGCGTCAGCTCCATTGATTTTTTTTGGGAACGGAATGAAGCCGGAGATAATCCATGCACCTATAAAAATAGGTAATATAGCCCCTACCGTAGCCCATTATATGCGCATTCGTGCTCCTAATGCAGCCGTTTTGGCACCAATGACAGATATCCGTAAATAATATAAAGAGAGAAGTGCAAATAAATCAGCATTTTATTGTAACTTTGCATTTTAAAAATAATCAAATTAGAAAATAATAAAAATAAGAATACAATGGGATTTAATGAAATTATCGGCAAATTGTTTGGAAACAAGGCCACCCGTGACATGAAAGAAATCAAGCCGTGGGTTGACAAAGTAAAGGCTATTTATCCGGAAATTGCCAAATTGAGCAATGACGAGCTTCGTGCAAAAACAGTAGAATTGAAGAAATATATTTCTGATTCGGCTGTAGAGGAACAAAAGAAGATAGAAGAACTGAAAGGTACTATCGAAACTACAGAACTGGAAGATCGTGAGAGTATTTTCGCACAGATAGATAAACTGGAAAAAGAAGTGTTGGAAAAATATGAAAAAGCACTGGATGATGTACTTCCACAGGCTTTTGCCATTGTAAAAGACACTGCACGTCGTTTCTCTGAGAATCCGGAATTGGTAGTAACTGCTACTGATTTTGACCGTGAATTGGCCGCCCAAGGAAAAGATTTTTTGCGTATTGAGGATGATAAGGCTATTTGGCAGAATCATTGGATTGCTGGTGGCAATGATATGATATGGAGCATGGTGCATTACGATGTGCAGTTGTTTGGTGGTGTGGTGTTGCATAAAGGCAAGATTGCAGAAATGGCTACTGGTGAAGGTAAGACGTTAGTAGCTACTCTGCCGGTTTTTTTGAATGCGTTGACTGGTAATGGCGTACATGTAGTTACTGTTAATGATTATTTGTCAAAACGTGACTCGGAATGGATGGGGCCATTGTATCAATTCCATGGATTGAGTGTGGACTGTATTGATAAACATCAGCCTAATTCAGATGCACGTCGCAGAGCCTATATGGCCGATATTACTTTCGGTACGAATAATGAATTCGGTTTCGACTATTTGCGTGACAATATGGCTGTCAGCCCTAAAGATTTGGTGCAGCGTAAACATAATTATGCTATTGTTGATGAGGTGGACTCCGTTTTAATTGACGATGCTCGTACTCCGTTGATTATTTCCGGTCCTGTTCCTAAAGGTGAGGATCAGTTGTTTGAACAGCTTCGTCCGTTGGTAATCCGTTTGGTGGAAGCACAGAAACGATTGGCTACCCAGTACTTGGCCGATGCCAAACGTCTGATAGCTTCGGATAGTAAGGGAGATCAGGAAGCGGGATTTCTAGCATTGTTCCGCAGCCATAAGGCATTACCCAAAAATAAACCGCTTATCAAATTTTTAAGTGAACAGGGTATCAAGGCGGGTTTGCTGAAGACAGAGGAAATTTATATGGAGCAGAATAATAAACGTATGCCTGAGGCTACCGATCCGCTTTATTTCGTTATAGATGAGAAGATGAAGAGTGTGGATTTGACGGATAAGGGCATTGATTTGATTACTGGTAACGCTGCCGATCCTACTCTATTTGTACTGCCTGATATTACTTCACAATTGTCCGAACTGGAAAATGAAAAACAACTGACAGATGAGGAAAGATTGGCGAAGAAAGATGAACTGATGACTAATTATGCTATCAAGTCCGAACGTGTGCATACTATCAACCAGTTGTTAAAGGCTTATACCATGTTCGAAAAAGACACAGACTATGTAGTTATGGATGGACAGGTGAAGATTGTGGATGAGCAGACTGGGCGTATCATGGACGGACGTCGCTGGAGCGATGGATTGCATCAGGCAGTAGAAGCTAAAGAAGGCGTGAAGATTGAAGCGGCTACTCAGACTTTTGCTACTATTACTCTGCAGAATTATTTCCGTATGTATCATAAGTTGTCGGGTATGACTGGTACTGCGGAGACTGAGGCAGGTGAATTGTGGGATATCTATAAACTGGATGTCGTGGTGATTCCGACTAATCGTCCGATAGCTCGTAAGGATATGAATGATCGCGTTTATAAGACGAAACGCGAAAAGTATAAAGCGGTTATCGAAGAAATTGAAGAAATGGTAAAAGAAGGACGTCCGGTTCTAGTAGGTACCACTTCGGTAGAAATTTCTGAAATGTTGAGCAAGATGCTTACTATGCGCAAGATAGAACATAATGTGTTGAATGCGAAGTTGCATCAGAAAGAGGCTGATATTGTAGCCTTGGCAGGGCAGAAGAGTATTGTGACCATCGCTACCAACATGGCAGGTCGTGGTACCGATATTAAATTGAGCCCGGAAGTAAAAGCAGCGGGTGGTTTGGCCATTATTGGTACGGAACGTCATGAAAGCCGTCGTGTGGATCGTCAGTTGCGCGGTCGTGCCGGTCGTCAGGGTGATCCAGGTTCATCTGTGTTCTTTGTATCATTGGAAGATGATTTGATGCGTTTGTTCTCGTCAGACCGTATTGCCAGTGTAATGGACAGGCTTGGTTTCAAGGAAGGTGAGATGATTGAACACAAAATGATTTCAAATTCCATTGAACGTGCGCAGAAGAAAGTGGAAGAAAATAACTTTGGTATCCGTAAACGCTTGTTGGAATATGATGATGTGATGAACAAGCAGCGCGTGGCTGTTTACACTAAACGTCGTCATGCTTTGATGGGTGAGCGTATTGGTATGGATATTGTGAATATGATTTGGGATCGTTGTGTTTATGCTGTTGAGTTGGGGGACTTTGATAATGTGAAGATGGAAATATTGCAGACCTTGGCAATGGAAGTGCCTTTCACAGAGGAAGAATACAGCAAGATGAAAAAAGAAGATCTTGCAGAGAAGACATTCGAAGCTGCAATGAATAACTTCAAGCGCAAGACAGACCGTATGGCTCAGATAGCCAATCCGGTAATCAAACAAGTCTATGAAATGCAAGGACACATGTATGAAAACATCATGATTCCTATTACTGATGGCAAACGCTTGTATAACATTTCTGTAAACTTGAAGGCTGCTTATGAAACAGAAGGGAAAGAGATCGTTAAATCATTTGAGAAAGCGATTCTGCTTCATACCATAGATGATGCCTGGAAGGAAAATCTGCGTGAGCTGGATGAACTGAAACATTCTGTACAGAATGCAAGTTACGAGCAGAAAGACCCGTTGTTGATCTTTAAACTGGAATCTGTCAATTTGTTTGATAACATGGTACACAAGATCAATAATAATACCATCTCTGTATTGATGCGTGGACAAATTCCTGTTCAGGAACCGGAACAAGTGCGTGAGGCTGCTCCCGAACCGCAAGCTCCTCGTCAACAATATAGAGAGGAAAAGCAGGATTTAAGTGATCCTCACCAACAAGCTGCATCCGAGCGCGACACCCGTGAGGTAAAACGCGAGCCAGTTCGTGCAGAGAAAACAATAGGTCGTAACGATCCTTGTCCTTGTGGAAGCGGTAAGAAATACAAGAACTGTCATGGACAAAATGCGTAAGAAATAGTGATTGTTAGAAACGTCCGGGTAGAAACTCGGACGTTTCTATTCCTTTTCACTTACTTCTTGCATAAATATACGTATTTTTGTACCCTAAGAAAAATGATAATATGAAAAGATCTGTTTCACTAATAATTTTGATTGCTGGGACACTTCTTGTTTCCTGCAGCAGTTTGCAGACAATTTCCTTTGATCAGTTACAGGCTGCCGATGTCAGTTTTCCAGATGCAGTGAGAAAGGTGGCTGTGATAAACAATATGCCTGTGCTGAAAGCTAAAGATAATCATGAAATCCTGAGCAGTGAACTGGAAGGCGATGGTAAAGTGGCATCCGAAGCTTTGGCAGAGAAGATTGCCGGTGTGAACTATTTCGATCAGGTTATTATCTGTGATTCTGTATTCCGGGCAAATGATGAAGTGCCCCGCGCCAATGTCGTTCTGACAAAGGAGGAAATACAGAAGCTGAGTGAGGATTTGGGGGTGGATATGATATTGTCATTCGACCGTATTCATATCCAGACCAAACCGGGAATCTTGCTCTATCCGGATTATCCTGTGCCTATAGATGCAGTGGATGGAATTATATCTCCTATAATCAGGCTGTATATTCCCAGCCGTGACAAGCCTTTGTTTGTTGTTGCCAAACAGGACACCATTTCCTGGGAAATGAATCCGGCTCTCTCGGACCAGACGATTGTGAAGGAAGCCTCGGAGTTTGCTGCTTCAGTGCCTGTGGAACATTTATTGCCTCATTGGAATGAAGTGACCCGTTTTTATTACGACGGTGGCAACATAGAAATGCGTGATGCCGGAGTATGTCTTCGCGAGAATGACTGGGACGGTGCGTATAATTTGTGGAATGCTGCCTATGAGAAGAGAAAAGGTCAGCAAAAGATGAAAGCCGCTTTTAATATTGCACTATATTATGAAATAAAGAACCATGTGAAGCAGGCCGGAGAATGGTTGGAAAAAGCCAAAAAATTAGTAAAATCCGGCAGCAAAGATGAACAGTTGATAGACTTCTATTCATTGGAGCTGGAGGAAAGAGAAGGCAAGTTACCCAAATTAAGAATACAAATGAAACGTTTTGATGATAATTTTTAGAGAATAAGTGTTGAGGGAAAGATTTTTTTTGTACTTTTGGATATAAATAATACATAAAATTAATTGGGGTATGAAACTCAGTGCACAGTCACACGCTTCTATTGCGTCATCGCTCCGGGAAGCGGTTAATAAATATATGGCGGATGGAGAGAGAACAATAGTCACCGATATACACTTGCAGCCTAAGCAGGATAGCGGTGAGTTAGTTATTTTTAATGATGATGATGAAGAATTGTCACGTACCATCATTGAAGAGTGGGTGGATTATAGTGAAGATGATTTTTATGCCATAGCAGAGCGTATATTTCGGAGTGAGATTAATGCATTGAAAGATACGGGAGTTTTGGATAAGGTAGCTATAATGAAACCTTATTCTTTTGTTTTGGTTGATGAGGACCGGGAAACTGTAGCCGAACTTTTACTGATAGATGATGAAGATACTTTATTATTGAATGATGAACTTTTAAAGGGACTGGATGAAGAGTTGGATGCATTTTTGAAAGACTTGCTTGAAAAATAAATAAAATGACGGAAGCATCGGGTTGATAAAGTTCCCGGTGCTTTTTTATATCATGGAAGGGCGGAAAGTGTTCTTTTAAGCGTGATGTTTGAAATATTGCTTTCTCATCCATCGATCAAAAATCATAAATAGAGGTATGGCTATGATGAATAACAGATAAATGAGAGGGATGTGTATTTCTAAAGCATGGCTGCTGGTAAGAAAAACATGATCCAGAGTTTCCTTAATATGCCTTCCAAAATAAATATGCATACAGATGCCACTGCTTATTATTAAGAAGAGAGAAGCGGCGACAGTAGCCAGTAATGTCCTTCTTTCCAGTTTTTTTTCACGTAAAAGTATGGCTTCCTCTACTTTCTGTATGGTACGGAAAGTAAAATTGGAGGATAGCCGGAATGTGGGCTGTTCTTTTACAGCCTTCATTAATCCTTTATCTTTTTGTTTCTCGTTCATTCTGCTTCTGTTATGAGTATATATAATTTTTTTCGTATTCGGTGCAATTTTACTTTTGCATTGCTTTCCGTCAGCCCCAGAATAAGGGCAATCTCACCGATAGGCTTCTCTTCATTATAAAATAGGGCAATCAAGGCACGTTCTTCTGCATCCAGTTTCTTGATGGCCTTATTGAGCTTTCCTATCCGTTCCTCGCTTTCATCATTCAGGGCATCGTCTATTTGCTGGTCGGATATATTCATTAACATGGCACTGTCCATAACAATTAACTCTTGTTTTCTTTTTCTGGTTGCCGATATGGCGGTGTTATATGCAATGCGGTATATCCATGTAGAGAAACTACTCTCTGCTTTAAACGACGAAAGATGTTCAAAGGCTTTCAAGAACGTATCCTGGGTCAACTCTTCCGCATCCTCCTGATTCTCCACGATGCGTATAATCAGGATAAATACTTGCTGACTGTATTTATCCAAGAAGTATTCGTAGAGAGAAGTTTCTCCTTTTAATATCCTATGAATAATATGTGTTTCGTCGTTTTCCATTTTGTCTATTAGACGCAGGGCTGGGAGAGAGGTTACATAAAAAGAGAAAATATTTTTTTCTTTCTCAAAAGTGTAACCTCTTTGGCTACGCAGCGTCTAATGAATACAAAGGAACAAAATTAATAACTTAAATACGAATAAATTATGGGTTACATTACCGGTTGGATTGTTGTAGGTATCATTACATTAGGAATCTACAAATTATTTGAACTTTTTGTTGGTAAGAAAGAGCGTCTTACTATGATAGAAAAATTGGGAGACAAGTTAGATCCTTCCATGTTGGGGAACAGGCTTAGCCTGCCTCTTCCTGTAGGAACTCCTTTCATGTCATCTTCCCCGATTTCTTTCTCGGCCTTGAAATTTGGCTGTTTGTTGCTGGGTATGGGACTAGGGTTGTTGACTGGTTATATTATTTGTGCAACCACGGTTCCCGATTATTTCACAGAGCGTAATTGGCGCATGAGCGAGTTAACTTCATTGATTTATGGTGCAAATGTCTTGCTTTTTGGTGGTTTGGGCTTGGTAGTTGCTTTTATAGTAGAATTGAAAATTTCTCAGAAAAACAGGAAAGATCATACCCGTTGAATAATGAAAGACAATTAGAAAAAAGAAAGAGATGTGTCAAAATTTGAAGTAATTATCAAAACTATCCGAGCTTTGCAGCAAGACAATAGCAGAATTACTTTTGACACATCTCTTTATTAAAAAAGAAGTGATGACCGCTTTACATAGAATGTTGCAATCTCTGTAAAGCGGTATATTTTTTTATTTTTTCAAAGCAGCAATACTTTCTTTTAAAGAAGCTATTTTGCTTTCTGCATCAGCCTGTTTCTTGCGTTCCATATCAATAACATTGGCTGGTGCTTTGCTGACAAATTTTTCATTGCTTAATTTTTTCAATACACTTTGCAAAAAGCCTTCCTGATATTTTAAATCAGCCTCCAGTTTTGCCAGTTCTTCTTCTGTGTTGATTAAATTGCCCAATGGTATGGCATATTCAGTGGTACCTACCATAAATGAGCCGGAGCCGTCAGCTTTATTCTCTACGGCTTCGATAGAAGAGAGGTTACACAATTTAGTAATAACAGGATTGAATGTAGCTACTGGATTTACACCTACTACTTGCAACTCCAAAGTTTCTTTCTGTGCAATGTTTTTCTGTAAACGAATAGTACGGATACCCCCGATTACTTCTTTCACTACTTCAAATTCTTTGACGATAATCTCATTACAAGCAGTCGGAATGTTCAATTGCTGGACCATCAGGCTTTCCCCTTCTTTGCGGTCATATATATGTTGCCATAACTCTTCGGTAATGAAAGGCATGAACGGATGCAGCAACTTCAGCAAGTTATCAAAGAAGCCTAAAGTTTTTTCATAGGTCGCTTTGTCAATGGGTTGTCCGTATGCCGGCTTGATCATTTCCAGATACCAGCTTGAGAATTCGTCCCAGAATAATTTGTATACAGCCATCAGTGCTTCGCTCAAACGATATTTGCCGAATAAGTCAGCTACTTCTGCAGCTGTTTTTGCCAACATGGATTCAAACCATTCAGTGGCCAGTCTTGCATATTCGGGCTGTGCAATATCGGCAACTTCCCAACCTTTCACCAAGCGGAATGCATTCCATATTTTGTTATTGAAGTTACGTCCTTGTTCACATAACGCATCATCAAATAAAATATCGTTTCCTGCGGGAGCGGCAAGCATCATACCCATTCGCACGCCATCGGCACCATACTTGTCAATTAGTTCCAACGGGTCGGGTGAATTACCCAAAGACTTTGACATCTTACGTCCCAGTTTGTCGCGTACGATACCAGTGAAATAAACGTTTTTGAACGGCATATCACCTTTATATTCATATCCGGCCATAATCATTCGTGCCACCCAGAAGAAAATGATATCCGGTCCTGTAACCAAGTCACTAGTAGGATAATAGTAGTTTATTTCTTCATTATTAGGATTATTGATACCGTTAAATAAAGAAATGGGCCACAGCCATGAAGAGAACCAAGTGTCCAGACAGTCGTCGTCTTGACGTAAATCTTCCATTGTCAGATTGGCATTACCCGTTTTTTCTTGTGCCAATTTCAAAGCTTCTTCCGCTGTTCCGGCTACTACATAACCGCCTTCGGGCAGGAAGTATGCCGGGATGCGGTGCCCCCACCAAAGCTGGCGGCTGATGCACCAGTCTTTGATATTTTCCAGCCAATTCTTGTAAGTGTTCTTATATTTGGCTGGATAGAATTTCAGTTCGTCATTCATTACAGGAGGCAATGCCATGTCTGCAAAGTGTTGCATCTTCAAGAACCACTGCATGGACAGTTTCGGTTCGATGGCTACATTGGTACGTTCCGAGAAACCTACCTTATTGGTATAAGCTTCTACTTTTTCCAACAATCCGGCAGCTTGCAAGTCTTGTTCAATCTGTTTACGTACATCAAAACGATCCATACCTACATACAGTCCGGCAGCTTCACTCAAGGTACCGTTGTCATTGAAGATATCAATGCTGGGCAAATTATATTTTTCGCCAAGCATATAGTCGTTCACATCATGGGCGGGTGTCACTTTCAGGCATCCTGTACCAAATTCAATATCTACATAATCATCTTCGATCACCGGGATGACACGGTTTACCAGTGGCACAATCACCTTCTTGCCTTTCAGCCATTGGTTTTTCGGATCATTGGGGTTGATGCACATGGCGGTATCTCCCATAATTGTTTCGGGACGAGTTGTGGCCACTATCGCATAGCGTCCTTCGACGTCACCTTCTACTTTGTAACGGAGATAATACAGTTTGCTATGTTCTTCCTTGTAAATAACTTCTTCATCACTGAGAGCCGTCAATGCCTTCGGATCCCAGTTTACCATGCGTACCCCACGATAAATCAAACCTTTGTTGTAAAGGTCAACAAAAACTTTGATTACACTTTCGCTACGTTCCTCGTCCATGGTAAACGCGGTACGGTCCCAGTCGCAGGATGCACCCAGCTTGCGCAGCTGTTTCAGGATAATACCTCCATGTTCTTCTGTCCATGCCCAGGCATGTTTCAGGAATTCGTCACGGCTAAGGTCAGTCTTCTTTATACCTTGTCCGGCCAGTTTGTTCACCACTTTAGCCTCCGTAGCGATAGAAGCATGGTCGGTTCCCGGCACCCAGCAGGCATTCTTGCCTTCCATACGGGCGCGGCGTACCAATATGTCCTGAATGGTATTGTTTAGCATGTGTCCCATGTGGAGCACTCCGGTTACGTTAGGGGGAGGAATGACGACTGTGTAAGGTTCACGTCCGTCGGGTTTTGAACTAAAGAGTTTGTTGTCCAGCCAATACTGGTACCATTTTCCCTCCACGTCAGCGGGATTGTACTTACTTGCTAATTCCATTTTATATTTTGTTTATTTAATTGATTATCGCATAATTGAGCGCAAAATTAATAAAAGTCGTTGGATTATTATGTACTTTTGCACGACAAAATGATATTAATAAACTGATTATGCATACAAGAAAAGAACAAATGGAAGCATTTGGCCGCTTCCTCGATATTTTAGACGAGTTGCGAGAGAAGTGTCCTTGGGACCGGAAACAGACGAATGAAAGTCTGCGCCCTAATACGATTGAAGAAACTTACGAACTTTGTGATGCCTTGATGAAGGATGACAAGAAGGATATCTGCAAAGAGTTGGGTGATGTGTTGCTGCATGTGGCCTTTTATGCAAAGATAGGTAGTGAAACGGGAGATTTTGATATTAAGGATGTGTGTGACCGTCTTTGTGAGAAACTGATTTTCCGTCATCCTCATGTCTTTGGCGAAGTGAAAGTCGATACAGCTGAGAAGGTGACTGAAAATTGGGAACAGTTGAAAATGAAGGAAAAGGATGGTAACAAAATGGTTTTGAGCGGAGTACCTTCTGCTTTACCTTCGCTAATCAAGGCATACCGCATTCAGGACAAGGCCCGCAACGTGGGATTCGATTGGGAGGAGCGTTCGCAGGTTTGGACTAAAGTAAAAGAGGAGATCGGCGAGTTTGAAGCTGAGGTGGAGAACATGGATAAGGAGAAGGCGGAAGCGGAATTCGGTGATGTAATGTTCAGTCTTATAAACGCGGCCCGCCTTTACAAGATTAATCCGGATAATGCATTGGAACTCACTAACCAGAAGTTTATCCGTCGTTTCAATTATTTAGAGGAACACACCATCAAACAGGGAAAGAACTTGAAGGATATGACTTTGGAAGAAATGGATGCTATTTGGAATGAGGCTAAAAAGGAAGAAAAATAGTAGGGTTAGAGCCTGTTTAAATTTTATTCAATAGCATCTTAATAGATGCTAGTTTCACCATTTCCTCTGCCGAATCGAATATATTATTGGGCAGATACGGAAAACTTCTTGAAATTTTATTTCAACCATATTTAAACAGGCTCTAAATCTTGCTTCATCTTTCATAAAATCTTGTACCATCTTTCACAAAATCTTGTACCATCTTTTTCTGGTTTTACAGGCAGGTTACAACGTACTTACGTTTGTTACACCCCACACGTTACCAACCTTTCAAACGTC